>JALRCL010000767.1 GCA_023268575.1 Patulibacter sp. | reverse complement strand
AGGCCGGCCGCCAGCGGCGTGCCGCCACCGGTCGGCAGGTCGGCCAGCCGCGTGGCGGCGCGCTCCACGGACCCGGTCGGCGGCAGCACGACCTCGGCGTCGCGACCGCGGAAGGTCACGAGCGCGACGCGGTCGCGTCGCTGGTAGGCGTCCATCAGCAGCCCGAGCGCGGCGTCCTTCACCGCGCCCATCCGCCGCCGGGCGCCCATCGAGCCGGACGCGTCGACGCAGAAGACGACGAGCGTCCCCTCGCGGCCGGCGCGGACCGGCGTGCGCTGGTCGCCGGGCGTCACCCGCAGGCGACCGCGCACCCCGCGGCCGTCGAGGGCGTCGCGCAGGGCGGCGCTGCGGAGGGTCGCGGGCAGGGCGAGCGGCTCGTCGTCGGACTCCCGGGGGCGAGCGTCGATCGGGTGCCCGGCGTCGCCGGAGGTGCGGCTGCGGCGCCCGGTCGGGGTGCGCTGCGCGCCGCGTCCCCGCACGAGCTCCAGCAGCGGGGCGACGCCGGGGGTGCCGGTCGGCGCGTCGCGGCGCGTGCGGGCGCCGGCACCGGGGCGGAAGGGCCGGTCGGCCGGCGGCTCGTCGGCCGGAGCGTCGGCGGTCGGCGGCGCGGCCTGGGCGTCCGCGGGCGGCCCGTCGTCGGACGCCGCGGGCGGCGGTGCCGGCACGCCGTCGCGCGGCGTGCCCGGAGCATCGCCCGGGGCCGGCGGCGGGCGGTCGGGATCGCCGTCGCGAGGCGGCGCGTCCCGCTCGTCCGCCGGCGCGTCGCCGTCGCCGTCCCCGTCGCCCTCGGGGCCGTCTCCGGGCGGCGGCGCCGGCGGCGGCTCGTCCTCGTCGCCGCGGGCCTCGTCGAGCGCCTCGTCGAGCTCGTCGGGCTCGAGGCCGGGAGGATCGAGCGGTCCGCGGCGGCGCCGGTGGGGCAGCGTCAGCAGCAGCGCCTCGCGCACGTCCTCCTCGGAGACCTCGTCGCGCCCGGCGAGCGCGGCGATCGCCCGGCTGCAGCGGGCGGCGACGAGGTCGGCGCGCAGTCCGTCGACGCCGAGCCGCGCGCAGGCGCCGGTGATGAGCCGCAGCGCGCGCTCGCCGAGGCGCACCGCGGGCAGCCGCGCGGCCGCGGCGGCGATCGCGGCCGCGATCCGGGCGTCCTCGTCGGCGAAGCGCGCGGCGAAGGCGATCGGGTCGGCCTCGAACGCCAGGCGCCGGCGGACGACCTCCGCGCGCGTCGCCGGATCGGTCGACCCGGCCACGGTGACCGAGAGCCCGAAGCGGTCCAGCAGCTGCGGCCGCAGGTCGCCCTCCTCGGGGTTCATCGTCCCGACGAGCAGGAACCGCGCCGGGTGCCGGACGGAGATCCCGTCGCGCTCGACCGTCGCCTCGCCCTGCGCGGCCGCGTCGAGCAGCACGTCGACGAGGTGGTCGCCGAGGAGGTTCACCTCGTCGACGTAGAGGATCCCGCGGTGCGCGCGGGCCAGCAGCCCGGGCTGCAGCGCCGCCTCGCCGTCGCGCAGCGCTCGCTCGAGGTCCAGGGTGCCGACGACCCGGTCGACGGTCGCGCCGACCGGCAGCTCGACGAGCACCGCGGGGCGCGTGGCGGTCGCCGGCTCGTGCGCCGGGCGGCCGGCGACGAGCGCGGCGCAGGCGGGGCACGGGCAGCGGGACGCCTCGTCCGGCGCGGAGCCGTACGGGCAGCCGACGACGACCTCCAGCGGCGGCAGCAGCGCCTCGAGGCCCCGGACCGCCGTCGTCTTCGCCGTGCCCCGCTCGCCCCGCACGAGCACGCCCCCGACCTCGGGGGCGACCGCGTTGACGAGGAGCGCGCGGCGGAGGTCGTCCTGGCCGACCAGCGCGGAGAGGGGGAAGCGAACCGATCCCGGCGACGTCACGAGGCCGTGACGCTACTGCGACGGCGCCGCGGGCGGCGGGCCGTCGCGCCCGGGCGGGTCCTCCGGCGCGCCGCGCTCGCCGGCCGGCCGGTCAGGCCGCGGCGGCGGTGGCGGCCGCGCTCGGCGGCGGCCCCGTCCGCCCGGCCGCGGCGTCGTG
>JALRCL010000681.1 GCA_023268575.1 Patulibacter sp. | reverse complement strand
CGTTCACGCCCGACTGGGAGGACACCGCCCGCGACGGCGTGCGGATCCTGCGGGCGGAGGCGAGCGCCGCGCCACACGACCCGGGCCCGGCTGCGCTGATCGAGGAGCTCCGGCAGGCGAGCGACGCGTTCGCCACGTTCTGGGACGAGCAGGACGTCCGGCTGCCCGCGACCGGCCGCCACCGCTTCCTGCACCCCGAGGTCGGCCCGCTCGAGCTGACCTTCGAGGCCGCGACGCTGCGCGCCGACGACGGGCTGACCCTGCTGCTGGCGACCGCCGAGCCGGGCTCGGCGAGCGTCGACGCCCTGCGGCGCCTCGCCGGTCGGTAGCTGCACCGCCTGCGAACACCCGCGTTCGGTGACGTGGGGCACACGACGCGACGTCGAGACCGACCGGCGGGTAGGCTGCCCCTCCCGCTATCAGATACCGATGAGTATCTGAACGCGTGGCGGACGACGAGGAGCAGCGAGGCATGAGGGCAGCCCGGGCCGTGATGGCCCGCCCGCGGACGGTGATCGCGCTCTGGAGCGCGCTGATCGTGCTGCTCGCCGTCCAGGGGATCGGGGTCGAGGACCGTCTCCACGGCTCGAGCCTCGAGGTCCCCGGCTCCGCGTCGCACGCCAACCGCGAGCGCTCGGAGCACTTCGGCGACGGGGCCCCGATGACCGTCGTCCTGCGCGGCCCCGCCGCGGACGTCCGCGCGCAGGGCACGCAGCTCGCCCGGCGGATCGAGCGGCTGCCGCGAACGGTGGCGCTCGACCCGTGGCGCGGCGGCAGCACCCGGACGGCGGGCAGCCGCCAGGCCGGCGTCATCGTCGTGCGCCAGGAGGCGGACGCCGAGACCCAGGCGCGCGACACCGTGCCGGCGGTCCGGAAGATGGTCGCCGAGCTGCGCGCGCCGGTCCGCGGGCACCTGACCGGCATCTCCGACGTCGGCAACGGCATCAACGAGAGCTCGTTCGACGCCCTGACGCGCGCGGAGATCATCGCCGCGCCGCTGCTGCTCCTCGTCCTCCTGCTCGTCTTCCGCAGCGTCGTCGCGGCCGGCCTGCCCCTGCTGCTCGGGCTCATGACGATCGCCGCCGCGCGCGGCACGATCGGCCTCGTCAACGAGGTCGTCGAGCTCGACGCGATCGCGCTGAGCATCGGCAGCATGCTCGGGCTCGCGCTCGGCGTGGACTACGCCCTGCTCATCGTCTCCCGGTTCCGCGAGGAGCTCGACGCCGGCCGGTCCCCGATCGAGGCCGCGGTCGAGGCGACGTCGAAGGCCGGGCACACCGTGCTCGTCGCAGGCGCCGCGCTGCTCGTCTCGCTCCTCGCGTCGTTCGCGCTCTCGCCCGGCTCGCTGCTCGTCGCCGGCGCCACCGGCGCATCGGTGGCCGCGATCCTCAGCATGGGTGGGGCCGTGACGTTCCTCCCCGCGCTGCTCTCGCTGCTCGGCACCCGGATCGACCGCTGGAGCTTCGGCGCGCCGCGGGCCGCGCGCGGCGAGGGCGCGGCCGGCCGCCTGGCGCTCGCGGCCCTGGGTCGTCCCCGACTGGCGGCCGCGCTCGTCGGCGGCCTGCTGCTCCTGCTCGCCGCGCCGGCGCTCGGCCTGCAGACGGGCCCGCCCGACGTCCGCACCCTGCCCGCCTCGGCGCTCGAGCGCCGGGACTACGAGGCGATCCGCTCGACCCTCGGGCCCGGCTGGATGGCGCCGTTCGACATCGTCGTCACCGCCGATCGCGGGTCGATCACCGACCCGGCCCGCCTGCGCGCGCTGGGCCGGCTGCAGGACCGCCTCATCCGCCACCGCGGCGTCGAGACGGTCATCGGCCCCGCCGAGCTGCGCGCCGCCGATCGCGAGCTGCAGCGGATCCCCGACCGGTTCGACGAGGCACGCGCGGCGCTGCGCGACGGGCAACGCGACCAGCAGCGCCTCGAGCAGGGCATGCGCCGCGTCGGCAGCGGGATCGCGACGCTGCGCGCCGGACTCGACGACGCCGCCGCCGGCGCGTCCGCCCTGCGCGACGGCGGCGCCCGATCGGCCGATGGCACGGCCCGGCTGACAGCCGGCATCGACCGCGCCCGGCGCGGTGCCTCGACGATCGTCGAGGGGCTCGATCGCGCCGACGACGGCGCTCGGGCGCTCGAGGCCGGCGTCGGCCGGGCGGGCCGCGGGCTGCGCGAGGTCGCGACCGGCCTGGACGCGCTGCGGACCGGGGCCGGTCAGGGGCGCGACGGCGCCCGCGAGCTCGCCGGCGGCCTCCGCACGGCGCAGGCCGGGGCGACGCAGCTGCGCGAGCCGGCGCAGCGGGCCGACGCCGAGCTGCGCCGCGCCCTGCGCGAGCTCGACCGCATGGCGCCGACGTCGAAGATCGATCCGAGCTACCGCCGGCTCTACGAGGCGGTCGGCACCGCGCAGGCCGCCGTGTCGGGTCGCGACCCGCGGACCGGCGCCGCGGTCCGCCCCGGCTACGACGGCCTCGACGCCGGCCTCGCGGAGCTCGCCGGCCGGCTCGGCGACGCGGTCGCCGGCGCCGACCGACTGGCGACCGGCATCGACGCGCTGCAGCAGGGCGTCGGGCGCCTGGATCGCGGCGTCGGCGCGCTGCGCAGCGGCTCGACGACGCTGCGGCGCAGCGCTGCCCAGCTCGCCGCCGGCCTCGCGGCGCTCGGACGCGGAGGCGGCGACCTGGAGTCCGGGCTCGGCCGGCTGCGCGCGGGCGCGGCGCAGCTCGACGCCGGAGCGCGGAGCCTGCGCGGCGGCGCCGACCGGCTCGCGGGCGGCCTGCGCGACGGCAGCAGCCGCAGCGCCGAGCTGACCGACGGCGTCGACCGGATCGCGTCGGGCGTCGCCGGCGGGGAGCGGCGCACGCGCGAGCTCGAGGGGCGTCTGCGGGCCACCGCCCGGATCTCCGACCTCACGCGCTCGGGCCACCTGCTGCTGGCGGCGATCGACAGCGCCCCGGCGGCCGACCGACGCGCGGCGCGACTGGTGGTGAACGTCGACCGCGGCGGCGACGCGGCCGACATCATCGTCGTGCCGCGGACGGACGAGAGCCACGACGGCGCGCCACTGCGCGCGGTGCTCGAGCGCGAGGCCGCGCGGTTCGAGCGCGAGTCCGGCCTGCACACGTCGGTCGGCGGCGCGGCCGCGGCGCTCCAGGACTTCGACCGGGTCAGCGGCGAGCGCTTGCTGCCGCTGATCGTCGCCCTCGTCCTACTGACCCTCCTCGCGCTGACGGTGATCTTCCGCTCGGTGATCCTCGCCGCGATCGCCGTCGGGCTGAACGTCGCCACGGTGCTCGCGGCGTTCGGCGTCCTCGCGCTGCTCTTCCAGGGCGACGCACCGCTGCTCGGCGGCCCCGGCTTCCTCGACGCGATCATCACGCTCGGGATGCTGAGCATCGTCTTCGGCCTCTCGATCGACTACGCCGTCTTCATCATCAGCCGGATGCGCGAGGGCTTCGCGCTGACCGGCGACCCCGACGAGGCCATCCGGTACGGGATCCGCGGCACCGCCCGGATCATCACCGGCGCGGCGACGATCATGAGCGGCGCGTTCATCGCGCTCGCGCTCGCCGACATCTCGACGCTGCGCCAGTTCGGCGTCGGCCTGACGGTCGCGGTGCTCCTCGACGCGACGCTCGTGCGGCTCATCCTGCTGCCCGCGGCGGTGAAGCTCGCAGCCCCGCGGGCCTGGCGGACGCCGCGCCTGCTCGCGCCCCGGGGCGGGCGCACGGCGGGCGCCGCCGATCGGCAGCCGTCACCGCCGCGCTGAGGCCGGGCCGCTGCGGCCGAGCGCGCCGCGACCAGCGATCCGCGACGGGCCTCGAGAGATGCGCCGCCGGCGTTTGACATGTGTCAGGATCGGCGCATGACGAGCGCGGTGGACGTCCCCCGGTACGGCGACGCGGGGTTCCTGGACGCTTGGAGCGCGGCCTGGAGCTGCGGGGAGCCGGAGCGGCTCCTCCCGCTGATGGCGCCGGACGCCCTGTACCGCGACGACGGCTCGGACCTCGACTTCCACGGGCACGACGAGATCTCGCGCTTCTACCGGTTCATGCTCCGGTTCGCCCCTGACAGCGCGATCCGGTTCACCGCCGCCCACGGCGACGAGCAGGGCTTCGCGGCGCGTTGGACCTGGTCGGGCACGGCGTCCGGCCGGCTCCGGCTCGGCGAGCGCGTGCACGAGACGAACGGCGCCGCCTTCTCGGTCGAGGGCGTGGCCTGGTGCGCGCTGACCGACGACGGCCTGCTCGCCTCGCACGTCGACTACTACGACATGCGGGCCGTCGTGCAGGCGGTGGTCGTCAACCCGGGCGCCTGAGGGGACCCGTTCCGGAAGGACGTGGCGATGCGGGGCCGTCGCTGACCGAGCGTCGCGCCGGCCGGGTCCGAGAGCCAGACGGGTGCGCTGGCCGAGGATCCGGGTGGCGCGAGGCGATGCGTCAGCGGTCGCATCCGCGCCGCGTCCTTCCGGAACCGGTCCTCAGCCTGGATCCACCGATCCTCGGGTCGCCTCGACGCCGATGACCGGCGACGGTGCCGCACGCCACAGGATCTGAGGGTCACCGACCGTCATCACCTGCGGCCCGGGCACCGTCTTGGC
>JALRCL010000640.1 GCA_023268575.1 Patulibacter sp. | reverse complement strand
CGGCCGCCGGCCGCCCCTCGCGGGATCGCGGCGGCACCGGCCGAGACCACGGCGCGGGCCGGAAGCCGCGCGGCGGCTCGTCGGCCTCCCCCACCCGTGGCCCCTCCGCGGCGCATGGCGCCCCGGCCGGTCGCGGCAGCTCCTCCCGCCGTGGCGGTGGCGGGGACCGCGGCGGCGCGTCGGGCGGCACGGGCCGCGCCGGATCGTCGAGCGGCCACGGCAGCGGCGCGGGACGCGGCGCCTCGAGCACGAAGGGGACGGCGCCCGGCCGCGGCGCCGGGCAGGCCGGCCGCGGCTCCCGGAGCGGCGCGAGCGCGTCGGGCGCCGGGCGCGGCACGCGCGGGAGCGGCTCCCCGTCCGGCTCCCGTGGGACGGCCTCCTCCGGACGGACCGGGTCGGGCGGGAGCGGCGCGTCGACGTCGCGCGCCCCGACCGGCCGCGGCGGGTCGAGCTCCCCGGGCTCCGTGCGGGGCGGGGCGTCGAGGTCGGATCGCTCCGGCCGGACCAGCGGCGCCGGCGGGACGGGACGCGCCGACGGCACCGCGGGGACGTCCGCCGCGCAGGACCCGGGCACGGCCGGCCGCGGCACCGCGAAGGTCCGCGGCGCCGGCGCCGACTGACCCCGCGCCGGGCCGGCCGGCCGCCCCTCCCCGGACGTGCGGGCACGGGCACGCCGGCATGTTGGCGCGTTGCCACTCGACATCGCTCCTGACCCTGCGCGCGGCGGCGCGTCGTGCCTCTCGACCGTCGCGCCACCGCGCAGCGCGGTCGCCAGGCACCGGTGCTCCCGGCCCCGCCGCCCGGGCGCTCCCCGGGCGGCGCGTCGGACGCCGGCTCCCCCGATCCCCGACACGGAAGGACCCCATGACGTCCACCCGCACGATCACCGCCATCTCCGCCGCAGCGCTCCTCGCCCTGCCGAGCGCCGCCCTCGCCCACGGCAAGGGCAAGGACGACCGCCCGACCACGCGCCCCGTCGCGGTCAGCGGCGCCGTGACCGCCGTCGACGCGCAGGCGAAGACCGTCCAGGTCGCGGTCCACGGGCGCGGTCACGGCGCGCGCCACGCGCCGCGCACGATCACCGTGTCGCTCGGGGACGCGAAGCTCACGGTCCCGGACACGGACGGCGACGGCACGCCGAACGAGATCGAGGACCTCCGCGCCGGCGACCGGGTCGTCGCGCTCGGCACGCTCGCCCGCACGGGCGACGCCACGACGCTCACGGCCACCGCGCTGCGCTCGGTGACGCCGAAGCGCGCAACCCGCACGCTCACCTTCCAGGGCAGCGTCAGCGCCGTCGACGCGTCGGCCAGGACGCTGACGCTCACGGTCGCGCGCGGCAACCGCGCGGCCAAGCCGTTCGTCCGCCAGTCCGTGGCGTTCACGCTCGCCGACGCGAAGGTCAAGGTGGCCGACCGCGACGGCGACGGCACGCGCAACGAGCTCGAGGACCTCCGCGCCGGCGACCGCGCGCTCATCAGCGTCCGCATCGCCCGTGACGCGGAGGCGACGCAGCCGTTCGCCGCGCGCAAGGTCGTCGTCCTCGGCGCCCGCAAGGCCCATCCGCCCAAGCGCAACGGCCACGGCGAGCGACACGCCAAGGGCCAGCGCCGCTAGTCCCCGGCGCGCCTCGCCCCCACGGCCCGCGCCCGCCCTCCGGCGGCGCGGACCGGGAGCCTCCCCCGGCTCCCGCGCGGCCCCCACCGCGCACCCCGGACGAGCCCACCCCCACGGCCTCGTCGCCCAGCGCGCCCCGTCCCTGGCGCGCCGCCCACCGCGGCGGCGCGCCAGGAGCGCGCCGGTCTGCCACGATCGAGCGCCCGATGGTCGCCCGCTGCCGCCGCCTGATCGCCTCGCCGCGCTTCGACGCGGCGATCCTCCTCGTCATCGTCGCCAACGCGCTCGTCCTGGGCGCCGAGACGTACCCCGCGGCGGTCGACGCGATCGGCGACGAGCTCCGCTTCGCCAACGACCTCTTCCTCGGCGTCTTCGTCGTCGAGCTCCTGCTGCGAATCGTCGCGGCGCTCGACCCGGCCGGCGCGCGGGCGACGGCCCGGGGCTTCGTGCGCAACCCGTGGAACGTGTTCGACGCGGTCGTCGTGATCGCGAGCTTCCTGCCCGGGCTGCGCGAGAACGCCACCCTGCTGCGGCTCCTGCGGCTCGGGCGGATCGTCCGCGCCGTCCGCTTCCTCCCCGACCTGCAGGTGATCTTCGGCGCGGTCCTGCGGTCGTTGCCGGGCGTCGCGAGCCTCGCGGTGATGACCGCCCTGCTCATCTACGTCTACGGGATGATCGGCTGGGTCATCTTCCACGACCACGACCCGGAGCAGTTCGGGACGGTCGGCAGCTCGATGATCACGATGTTCGTCCTGCTGACGCTGGAGAACCTGCCGGACTACATCGCCGGCGGGCGCGAGGTCTCCGACTGGACGCTGCTCTTCTACCTCTCGTACGTCCTCGTCGCGTCGTTCCTCGTCTTCAACCTCTTCATCGGGATCGTCATCTCGTCGATGGAGGAGGCCCGCGAGCGGGACCGCGAGCAGCGTCGCCGGGCGCAGCGGATCGCCGCGGCGGCGACGGAGAACCTCGAGGACGACCTCATCGTCGCGGTCGAGGATCGGATCGAGGAGCTCAACGCGGCGCTCGCGGAGCTGCGGGGCGAGCTGCGCCACCGTCTCGCGAGCGACCTCGCGGAGGCCGACCGGGCGGGTCCCCGACGCACGCGAGGTCCCGGCAACGGGTAGCCGTGCGGCATGCGCCGCACCGCCGCCATCCTCGACGTCGACGGGACCCTCGTCGACACGAACTACCAGCACGCGCTGTGCTGGTTCGAGGCGCTGCGCCAGCACGGCGCGACGCTGCCGGTCTGGCGGATCCATCGGCACATCGGGATGGGCGGCGACCAGCTCGTGACGGCCCTCGCCGACGAGGCGTTCGAGGCCGAGCACGGGGACGACGTGCGGGCGGCCGAGGGCGCGCTCTACGGCGCGGCGATCCGGTCCGTCGCGGTGCTCGACGGGGCCGCCGCGCTGCTCGACGCGCTGGGCGAGGAGGATCGCGAGATCGTCCTGGCGTCCTCGGCGAAGGCCGGCGAGGTCGAGCACTACCTCGACCTGCTCGACGCACGCGAGCGCGTCACCGGGTGGACCACCTCGGCCGACGTCGAGCGGACGAAGCCCCACCCCGATCTCGTCGCGGCGGCGCTGGAGCGGATCGACGCGGACGAGGCCGTGCTCGTCGGCGACACGCCCTGGGACGTCGAGGCCGCGCAACGGGTCGGGGTCCCGACGATCGCGGTCCTCACCGGCGGGTTCGCAGAGGCCGAGCTGCGAGAGGCCGGGGCCGTCGCGGTGTTCGAGGACCTGCCGCAGCTGCTGGCCGGGCGCAGCGAGACGCCGCTGGGCTGAGCGCCCGGGCCGCCCGCCCGCGCCGGACGCGTGGCGGGCGCGTGGTCGATCGAGGATCATCCCCGCCATGAGCACCGACCTCGCCCCGCCCGCCGGCCCGCTCGTCGCCGTGGTCACCGGCGCCTCGAGCGGCTTCGGCCTCGCCATCGCCCGCCGGCTGCTGCAGGAGCCGGGCGCCCGCGTCGTGCTCGTCGCCCGCCGCGAGGAGCTGTTGGCCCGCCACGCCGCCGAGCTGGGCGCGGGGCATCCGGAGGGCTCGGTGACCTACGTCGCCGTCGACCTCACCGACGACGACGCGCCCGTCGCGGTCCGGGACCACGTGCGCGAGCACCACGGCGCCCCGACGCTGCTCGTGAACAACGCCGGGGCCGGCTTCCGCGCCCGCTTCGGCGAGGAGCGCGGCGGCTGGGAGAACGTCCGCAAGACGATGGCGATCAACTTCGACGCGGTCGTGCGGCTCACGGAGGCGCTGCTGCCTGACCTGCGCCGCGCCGCGCCGAGCTCGATCGTGAACATCAGCTCGACGGCCGCCCGCGTCGGACGCGCCGGCGCCGCCGCCTACTCGGCGTCGAAGGCCGCCCTGGCGCTCTGGACCGACGGGCTGCGCGCCGAGGAGGCGCCCTACGGCGTCCACGTCGGCAACGTCCTGCCGGGCTTCATCCCGACGGAGGGCTTCCCGCAGACCGAGCTCGTCAACCACCGGTTCGGCCGCCTCATCCTCGGCACGCCCGAGCAGGTCGGCCAGGCCGTGATCGACACCGGCCTGCGCGGCAAGGCGGAGCGCTACGTCCCGCGCAAGTACGAGATCGCCGCGGCGCTGCGCGGCGCGCTGCCCGGCGTCGTGCTGAAGGTCATGGGGTCCGACAAGGCCCGGACGCTCACGCCGAAGAGCGGCTCGGACGACCCGTCCGCCGCGACGACGACCTCGAGCTCCGGCTGAGGGCACGGTGCCGGGGGCCGAGCACGAGGCCTGGCGGGCGCCGATGCGCTCGCGGACGCTCGACCTGCCTCCCGGCACCGAGGCCGCCGACGCCGTCGCGCGCGACCGCTGCGCGATCGGCGGGGTCGTGGCGCCGGCGCCCGAGTCGCTCGACGAGGCGCTGGCGGCGGTGGCGGATCGCTACGGCGCGCGCTTCGCCGCCCGGCTGCGCCGCTTCGCCGCGATCCCGGAGGGCACGTTCGTCTGGACGCGCGAACCGGACGGGAGGTACCGCCTCGGGCGCCTGACCGGCCCGTGGCGCTACGAGCCCGAGCACGAGGCCCTCGACCTGCCCCACGCCCGGCCGGCCCGCTGGCTCGCCGACCGCTTCGGCGAGCAGGACGTCCCGCCGTCGGTCGCGGAGACCTTCGGCCGCGGCGGGCGCAACCTGCAGCGGATCCGCGACCCCGACGCCGGCCCGGCGTCGGCCGCGCTCTGGCGGGCGGCCGCAGGCGACTGAGCGTCGCCGGGACGCGACCGCGCCGTCTCGCCGCCGGCGGCGCACCGTGGATCAGCGACCGCGCGAGGCACCCGGCCCCGCAGCCCGGCCGGCGCCCGTCGGGCCGGCATCGGGACCCCGGCGGCCGTCGCGTAGCGTTCCCGCCATCAGCGCTCCGGCCGACTTCCCGATCGCGATCGAGCAGCGCGGCGCCCACGCGCCGCCGGAGCTCGTGCTCGACGTCCCGCGCCGGATGAACGACGCGGTCCGGCGGATCCCCGGGCGGTACTTCGACTGGGGCGCGAAGCGCTGGCGCGCGCCCCTGTCTCCGCGGGCCGCGGGCATCGTCAAACGGCTGCTCGAGGACCGCGAGGCCGGTCTGCGACCCGACGCGCGCGCCGCCGAGTGGCTCGCAGGCCTCGCCGGCTGGCAGGGCGAGGTCCGCGTGCTGGAGACCGACGACGGGCCGCGGCTCGCCGTCGCCAGCGTCTACGGACGGCCGCCGGCCGGCCTCGTGGCGGCAGCGCTCGCGGAGCTGCCGGCCTCCGACCTCGACGCGCCGGCCCCGGTCGCCGGCGACGACGAGGAGCCGCCCCCGGGCGGGCCCGTCCACCTGCTGTCGTTCGACGCCGCAGGCGTCGCGATCCTCGACCGCCTGCCCGAGCTCGCGGTCGACCCGACCGCGATGCTCGCCGCGGCCGAGCTGCGGATCGGCCGCCGGCCGGCCGCGGCGACGCTGCGCGCGGGGCGCGACGAGCACGAGCAGCCGACGATCGAGCTGCTGCCCGGTTGGAGCCGCCGCGCCCAGCTGGCGTTCGCCGCGCTGCCCGACGCCCAGGCCCGCGAGACGTCCAGCAGCGCGTTCCACGGTCCGCGCCGGCAGTCGCACCGCCGCGGGGACGCCGAGATCGGACTCGACACGGTCGTCGTCGTGCCGTCGGACGCCGCGCTCGTCGAGCAGCTCGACGCGCTGCTCGCCGAGCACCCGGCGATCCACGTCACGCCCGCGGCCTCGGACCGCCTCGCCGTCCTGCGCGCCGAGCAGCAGCAGCGCGCCGAGACGATCGCCCTCTCCGCCGCCGAGCGCGCGAACGCCGTGCGGCGGACGGTCGGCGGGGAGCCGCTGCGGCTCGGCGGGGAGCTGCAGCCGTTCCAGCACGCCGGGGTCCGGTACGCCCTGCGCCAGCGGCGGACCTTCCTCGCCGACGAGCAGGGCCTCGGCAAGACCGTCCAGGCGCTCGCCGCGCTCGAGGCCGACGGCGCGCTGCCGGCCGTCGTCGTCTGCCCGGCCGGGATGAAGCTCACGTGGGCGCGCGAGGCGGCCCGCTGGCTGCCCCACCGGCGCGTCGCCGTGCTGCACGGACGCGCCGGGCACCAGTGGGCCCCGGGCACCGACGCCCCGGACGCCGACCTCGTGGTCCTGAACTACGAGCTGCTCGAGGCCCACCACGACGCGCTCGTCGCGCGCGGTCCGCGCGCCGTGGTCTTCGACGAGTCCCACTACTGCAAGAGCCCCTCGGCGAAGCGGACGAAGGCCGCGCTGCGGCTCGCGGGCGCGATCCCGCCGGAGGGGCTGAAGCTCGCGCTCACCGGCACCCCGATCCTCAACCAGCCGCGCGAGCTGACGAGCCAGCTGCGGCTCATCGACCGGTTGCGCGACTTCGGCTCGGGCGCGGAGCTCGCCCGCCGGTTCCGCGGCGAGAACGGCGACTGGTCGCACCAGCGCCTGCACTGGCACCTGCGCGCCCACGGCTACGTCCGGCGGCTGAAGGCCGACGTGCTGCCGCAGCTACCGGCCAAGCGCCGCGTCGACGTGCCGTTGCCGCTCGCCAACGCGGAGGAGTACCGGCTGGCCGAGCACGACGTCATCGCGTGGCTGCGCAGCCAGCCGCTGGACCTCGACGAGCTCGACGCGAAGGTCGCCGCCGCGCTGCGCGCCGAGCAGCTCGTGCGCCTGAACCAGCTGCGCCGGCTCTCCGCCGTCGGCAAGCTGCCGTCGGCGATGACGTGGGTCGCGGACTTCCTCGCCCACGGCGAGCCGCTCGTGCTCTTCGCGCAGCACCGCGAGGTCCAGACCGCCCTCCTGCGGCGCTTCCCCGCGGCCCTGCACGTCCTGGGCGACGACGATGCGCGTGCCCGCGACGAGGCGGTGCGGCGGTTCCAGGCCGGCGAGCCCGCCGACCCGCCTGCGAGCCCGCCCGTCGTCGACCTCGACCTCGCCCGACGGGTGCCGAAGGGTCGGCCCGGCGACGGGGACGGCCTCATCGTCTGCTCGCTGCGCGCGGCGGGCCAGGGCATCACGCTGACCCGGGCGTCGAACGTCGCGTTCCTCGAGCTCGACTGGACGCCGGCGCTCCACGACCAGGCCGAGGACCGCTGCCACCGGATCGGCCAGCACGACGCCGTGACCGCCTGGTACCTGCTCGCCGACGAGGGCGTCGACGGCGAGATGCAGGAGGTCATCGCCCGCAAGCGCGAGCTCATCGACGCGGTGGTCGACGGCCGAGCCCGCGAGGTCGAGCCGGTGAGCCTCGCCGTGGTGCGCGCCCTGCGCGGGCGCGCCACCTCCTAGGTGCCCGTCTCGGCCCACGGATCGACGAGCATCCGGGCCACCACGGCGATCGACGGAGCGCCTAGAGCAACGGCCCGAAGATCGCCCGGTCGGCGGCCGGGTCGACCGCCGAGAGCAGCCGCGCGACCCAGTCGACCCCGGTCGCGTCCAGCACCGGCGCGGCGACCGTCAGACGCGAGACGGCGCGACCGCGACGCGGCACCGCGCGGACCTCGCCCCGGACCGGGACCGCGTCCAGCCCGGCGTCGTCCAGCCGGGCCCGGACCTCGGCGACCTCGGACATGAGCGCGGCGACGAGCCGGTGACGCTCGTCGTCGGCGAGCCAGGGCCGGCGACGTGAGCGAACGGCGGCGACGAACCGGCGTCCGACGACGACCGTGACCCCGTCGCCGCCGACGACGATCCGGTCGACGGGCGGCAGATCGGCCCGGAGCCGGCACGCCCCGAGGACCCTCGGGGCGACGTCACGGCCGAGCGCCGACGGGTCGGAGCCCGAGCCGGCGGGAGGCACCACGCGAAGCATGGCTCATGCTCGTCGGTCGGGACGTTCCGTGGGGTCGCGGTGGACGGATCGCCGAGCGGGTTTTCCCGCCCCTTGCAGCGCGTTCGGGAGCCCTTCTGCGGGTGCCCGAAGAACTACCGCTCCGGAGGGTTGGAGTTCGGGTGCCCTTCCGCTATGGTCCGAGAGGTGCAGGATCACCAGCACCGACTGGACCCCGCGCCGGTGACCTTCCCGACGGCGGGCTTCCGCGCCCGCCGCTGGCAGCGCTTCGAGCGCGATCTCGCGCTGTGGCTCGCGACGCCCGACGGGCAGTTCGCACGCTGGCGCGCCGAGCAGGCCGTCGGCGAGCGCCAGTAGCGCCTCTCCCCCTCGGGTCGCGACGGCCCGCCCGGAGCAGCCCCGCGTCGCGACGCCGCTCCCCCGTCCGCCCCTCGGACCCACGCGTGCCCCCGCGGCGGCCCGAGCGCGCCTCGCGGACGCCGCCCGCGGGCCCGGCCTGCGCCGGGCGCTCGTGCCGCGTCCCATCCGCCGCTGTCCTCGCCCGCACCGCGCGGTAGCGAGGGCGGGGCGGCGGGTACGTGGAGGACGGCCGCCCTCCCCCACCCGCCGGACCGCCCCACGCGTCCGGGTTCGGCGACCCGACCGAAGACCGACCGCCGCGGTCCGGATTTTGAGTCGCTGGTTATTTGAAGAGACTTGTTACAATGAGCAGCACCGCACCCTCCCCGACGAAGGAGCACACGATGACCACCACCCATCACGCGAAGGTCGGGATCCTCTCCGACGCCAACGCCGAGAAGCGCGAGGAGATCCTCGAGCTCCTCACGACGGCCTACTGGATGGAGATGGAGACGGTCGTCAACTACCTCGCCAACGCAGCGAACCTCGACGGCATCCGCGCCAAGGAGATCGCCGCCGACCTCGGGGGCGACGTCCAGGAGGAGCTCGGCCACGCCAAGCTCTTCGCCGACCGCATCAAGGCGCTCTACGGCACGCCCCCCGGCTCGGCCGACTTCCCGAGCGACCAGCCGTACCTGCAGCCGCAGGAGGACGGCACCGACGTCGTCTCGGTCATCAAGGGCGTGATCGAGGCCGAGGCCGGCGCGATCGAGCACTACAACCGCATCATCGAGGTCACCGACGGCGTCGACTGGGCGACCCAGGACATGGTCATCGCCATCCTCCAGGACGAGGAGGGCCACATGCGGACCTACGAGCGGTACCTCGCCGAGTACGAGTGAGCCGCTGAGCGCGCCGCTGCTGCGGCGCTCGCTCCCACGACCGGGCGGTCGCGCAGTCCGCCCATCCCTCA
>JALRCL010000658.1 GCA_023268575.1 Patulibacter sp. | reverse complement strand
CCGCTCCAGCGGCGCGGCGGCGCCGGCCCGAGCAACGACGGGCACTGGCTCCTGCGCGAACGCCCCGCGGGCGGCCGCCGCTCCGGCGGCTGCGGCAGCGGCACGCGCACGACGCTGCCGATGGCCGAGGACTCGCCGTTCGCGCTTGACGCGGAGGGGCGCCTGACGAAGGACGGCGTCGTCGTCGAGGACGTCGCGCTGGAGCCGATCGACCGTCCCGCCTTCTACGACCTCACGACGGCCGACGGCGTCCGCTACGAGGAGCTCGCCCGCCTGCACGGCGACGACGTCCTGGCGACGACCGTCGTGCAGACCTGCATCCGCTACCGCGACGAGAACACCCGCTGCCGCTTCTGCACGATCGAGGAGTCGCTGCGCGCCGGCACCACGGCGCAGGTGAAGCGCCCGGCCGACCTCGCCGAGGTCGCACGCGCCGCCGTCGCCCTCGACGGCGTGACCCAGATGGTCATGACGACCGGCACGAGCACCGGCCGCGACCGGGGCGCCAAGCACCTCGTCCGCTGCGTCGAGGCCGTGCTCGCCGCCGTGCCGGGCCTGCCGATCCAGGTCCAGATCGAGCCGCCGCTCGACCTCGAGTGGATCGACCGCCTGCACGCCGCGGGCGCCGCCGCCGTCGGGATCCACGTCGAGTCGATGGACGAGGAGGTCCGGCGCCGCTGGACGCCCGGCAAGGCCGAGGTGCCGATCGCCCGCTACGAGGAGGCGTGGCGGCGCGCCGTCGCGGTCTTCGGGCCCAACCGGGTCTCGACGTACCTCCTCGTCGGGCTCGGCGAGGATCCCGACCACCTCGTCGCGCAGGCCGAGCGCCTGATCGCGATGGGGGTCTACCCGTTCGTCGTGCCGTACCGGCCGATGGCCGGCTCGCTCGCCTTCGCCGACGGCGTGCCGGCCCCGAGCGCCGGCGAGCTGGCGCTCGTCACCGGCCGCGTCAGCCGCGCGCTGCGCCACGCCGGCATGCGCGGCGCCGACCAGGTCGCCGGCTGCGCGGCCTGCGGCGCCTGCTCCGCGATCCAGGACGAGGCCGCCTGATGCACGGGCACCCCGGCACCGAGCGCCGTCCGGGAACGGCCGACCGCCGCGACGGCGCGCCGCGCGACGCCGTCTCCCGCCCGACCCGCGGGGCCACCGCCGGCCGAGCGGCGGCGCCGCACGAGGGCACGACCAGGGACCCGACGGCCGGCGTCCGTGCCCGGGCGAGCAGCGCCACGCGCGTCCCGCCGCGCGGCGCCCGTGGGCCGCGGCGCGCGGACCGTCCCGGCGACGTGGACATCCTCTCCCTGCTCGGCGCGCCTCCGCGCCCCGCGCCGGCGCCGCCGGCCTTCCTCGTCGTCGCCGCGACCGCCGACGAGCCGGCCGGGCGCCGCCGGCGCGCCGCCTACGCCCGTCTGCGCCGGGACGAGTTCGCGGACCGCCAGGGTCTCTTCGCCGGCAGCGACCGCGACGCCCAGGACGACGACCCCGCGACGATCGTGCTCGTCGCCGTCGCGACCGACGCGGACGAGGAGTCCGTCCTGGGCGGCGTGCGGCTGCACCCCGAGGGCGGCGACGCCGGCCTGGGCTGGTGGCGTGGCAGCCGGCTCGTCGTCGACGAGGCCGCCGGCCCGCTGCGCGGCAGCGTCGGCGCCGCGCTCGTCCGCGCCGCCTGCGCCCGGGCGCTCGACGCCGGCGCGCTGCGCTTCGACGCGCACGTCCAGGCGCGGCACGTCGCGTTCTTCCGCCGGCTCGGCTGGCAGCGGGTCCGGCCGCTCACCGTCGCCGGCGCGCCGCACGAGCTGCTGCGCTGGCCGATCAGCCGGATCGCGCAGCTCGCCGCGGCGACGAAGCAGCCGCTCGGCGGGCTGCTCGGCGCGCTGCTGCCGCCCGACCGCTGGCGCGGCGACGACGGCTACCCGCTCGATGCCGCGCGCGCCGCGCAGCGCGCCGGCGACGAGGCGCTCGCCGGCGGCGCCGACCCGTGGCACCGGGGCTCCCCGACCGCCGAGGACGCCGGGCCCGCGCTCGGTGCCCCCGCGACCGGGGTCGTGGCCTGCCTCGACGCGATCGTGCCGTCGATGGTCGAGCAGGACCCGGAGTGGGCCGGCTGGTGCGGGATGCTCGTCACCGCCCACGACCT
>JALRCL010000615.1 GCA_023268575.1 Patulibacter sp. | reverse complement strand
CCCCGGCACCGTGGCGGAGTGGCTACGCAGCGGCCTGCAAAGCCGTGTACACCGGTTCGATTCCGGTCGGTGCCTCTCGCGGATCATCGGCGGCCCGGCGACGCGTCGGGCCGCCGCTCCGTCGGCGCTCCCGGACCGGCTCAGCCGGCCGGCAGGTCGCCGAAGAGGTCCCCGCTGCGGCGCAGGAGCTCCCGCAGCGGATCGCGGAGCCCCCGCACGTCCTCGCCGGTCGCGATCCGCGCGGTCACGAGCGCCGAGATCGACGCCACGAGGCTCTCGCAGGCGAACCGCTGCGCGTCGCTGCGGGCGTCCAGCAGATCGGCGATGAGCACCGCGAAGCCCCGCTGGGTCTCGTAGCGGCGGCGCGTCGGCTCGGGCCCCGCGGCGTGCGCCTCGATGAGGAACACGCGCGCGAACGCCGGCTCGTCGGCGAGCGCCTCGAGGTAGCCGCCGAGCAGCTCCTCCACCCGCGCCATCCGTGCCTCTCGGTCCTGCGGTCCCTCCCCCGCACCCGCGTGGCCCTGGGTGATCCGCTGCAGCAGGAGCTCGACGGCCCGCTCGTAGGCGGCCCCGAACGCGTCGTCCTTCGACGCGAAGAGCTCGTAGAACGTCTCGCGCGAGACGCCGGCCCGGCGCAGGACCTCGGCCACCGGCGTGGCCGCGTAGCCGCGCTCGGCCGTCGCCTCGGCCAACGCGAGGAGGATGCGATCCCGCTGGGAGCGCTCCACCTCCTCGCGGCTCAGCCCGTGGCGGCCGCGGGGCAGCTGGGTCGGGCGGCGCGCGCCGCCGGCCCTGGCGTCAGCCACGGGCCCGCGGGACGTCGGTCTGGACGCGGAGGGTGCCGAGCACGGTCGCCAGCATGTCGTAGTGGCCCACGAGCATGCAGAGCTCGATCGCCTCGCGGTCGTCGAGCACCTCCCGCAGGGCGCGCCACGCGTCGTCGTCGAGGTCGCGGTCGGCCACGAGCCGGTCGGCGGCCGTCAGCAGGGCACGCTCGCGCGGGCTCCAGCCGGGGGCGTCCGGTCCGGCCACGACCCGCCGCACGCCCTCGGCGTCGATCCCCGCCCGCCGGCCGAGGCGCACGTGGTGCTCGAACTCGTACCGCGAGCCCCGCAGGTGCGCGACCCGGAGGATGACGAGCTCGGTCTCGCGCCGCGCGAGCAGCCCGCCGGGCATGAGCCGGCCGGCGAACCACAGCCAGCCGCGGAAGAGGGAGCGATGGCGCCCGAGCGTGCGGAAGATCGCCGGGGCGTCGGTGCCGAGCGCGCGCCCGGCGATCCGGGCGAACGCCCAGCCCGGCAGGCCGAGCTCGCGCCGCCCGCCGGGAGCGATCCTCGGCGTCCGGTCGGCCGGCTGCGGCGGGAGCGGCAGGCCGTCCAGGCGGGGGTCGGCGTGCGGGACGGACGGCGCGACCATGGGCTGGACGCTAGCAGCGCGCTCGATCGACGAACAGTGATGTTCGTCGTCAGGCGGCGGCCGCCGTCGCCCGGGCGCGCCGGCGCTGTCGCCAGCCCTCGATCCAGAGCGCCCAGCCCGCGGCGCCGCCCGCGATGAGGATCGGCATCAGCGGCAGGTTGTAGCGCCCGTGCGCGACGGCGATGAGGTGCACGCCGGTCGCGGTCGCGATCGTCAGGAGGATCGCGACGAGGCCGGGGTGCCGCCGCCGCAGCACGCCGTAGAGCAGGCCGATGAACGCCACGAGGATGAGGATCACGTGCGTGATCCGGACCGCCGGCATCGGCGTCGACGAGCCCCCGAGCGTGGCGCGGAACCACATCTTCCCGAGCTTGAAGACGCCCATGCCCGTGAGCTCGACCGGGTGGCCGAGGGCGTCGACGACGTTCTGGCGCGCCTCCTTCATGAGCGCCTCGTCGCGCGGGAGGTCCGGATGCCGGCGGGCGACCATGTTCAGCACGAGCTCGGCCGGGATCTGCTTGTAGTCGGTGTGGTCGAACTTGCCGGGGTACGCCGCGCGGATCTCGTCCAACAGCGCGAACTTCATGTCGTAGGTCGACC
>JALRCL010000354.1 GCA_023268575.1 Patulibacter sp. | reverse complement strand
CGGGATCCGCGCGGTGAACGCGCACGACGCGGACGAGGCCACGATGGCCCGCCGCCACAACGGGATCAACGTCCTGGGCCTCTCGCAGGCGCGGGTCGCTGCCGAGGACGCCGACGCGATCGTCGCGGCGTTCCTCGACACGGACTTCGACGGCGGGCGCCACGAGCGTCGCGTCGGCGAGATCGCCGACGTCGAGCGCGGCGGTGACGGTCGCCCGCCGACGACCGCCTGAGCGAGCGCGCACCGTGCTGCCGGACCGCACGACGCTCGGCCGGGCGGCGGCCGCGATCGCGGCCACCCTGCTGCTGAGCCTCCTCTTCATCGGCTCCTACGTCGGGGCGCTGCACGACCCGCGCCCGAAGGACGTCCCCGTCGCCGTCGCCGCGCAGGTGCCCGACGAGGTCGCCGCGGCGCTGGGCCGCGGCGGGGCGATCGAGGTCCGCCGCGTGGCCGACGCGCAGAGCGCGCGCCGCGCGATCGACCGGCGGGACGCCTACGGGGCGCTCGTGGCGGGCGAGGACGGACTGGAGCTCGTCACCGCACCAGCGGCCTCGACCGGCGTGGCCCAGCTGCTGCGCGCCGAGGTCGTGCCGCAGCTGCGGGGCGCGGGCGCGACCGTCCGGACCTCCGAGATCCACGCGCTGCCCTCGGGCGACCCGCGCGGGCTCGTCTCCTTCTATCTCGCGATCGGCCTCGTGCTCGCGGGCTACCTCGGTGCCGCGCTGCTGGGTCTCGCGCTCGGCACGGAGCTCGGGCTGCTGCAGACGGGCCGGCGCCTGCTGGCCATCGGCGTGCTCGCCGTCCTCGGCGGCCTGCTCGGCACCGCGGTCGCGTCCGCGATCGGCGGGGGAGGCGCCTTCGGCGTCTGCGCGCTCGCCGGCGCGCTGACCGTGGCCGGGGTGGGGGCGGCGACCGTCGCCTTCCAGCGGCTGCTCGGGTTCGTGGGCACCGGGGTGTCGATCCTCCTCTTCGTCATCCTCGGCAACCCCGCGGCGGGCGGCGCGGCGCCTCCGGAGCTCCTGCCCGAGCCGTGGCGCGCGGTCGGCCAGCTGCTGCCCAACGGGGCGGCGACGACGGCGATCCACGACGCCCGCTACTTCCCCGACGCCTCGCTCGCCGGCCCGCTGCTCGTGCTCGTCGCGTGGACCGTGGCGGGCGTGGCGGTCGCGCTGCTGCTCGGCCGCCGGGGACGGGCGCTCAGCCCGGAGCAGGAGCAGGCCGCGGCCGCCGCCGCGGCCGGGGTCTGACCCGGGCCGTTCGCTAGCATCGAGCGGGTCGCGACTGGCGCCTGCAGGGTGGAACCGACCACCGGGGAGCGACACGAGCACCGCCGCGCGCCTGGGCACCCCGCCGCCACCCCGATCCACCGAGGAGACGCCCGTGTCCGACCTGCCCGCCGACTTCTTCAACGCTTTGTCGATCACGCTAAATGGCAAGCCAGCTGGCAAGATTTCTGAAAGCAATGCACGACCAACGGTTGTTTCGTAACGGTTGATTTTTTCGTGTTTAGTGCCATCCAAATCTAGATCGTGTTCTTTGATACGAACGGTTACTTTTGCATGCAAATCTACTTGGCCTGTTTCATAAGCACGTTGCACTTCGGCTACACTTGAGAAGAACATGCCTTCACCGCGCGCTGCCACTTTTTCACGTGTCATGTAGTACAGACCCAACACGATATCTTGTGAAGGCACAATGATAGGCTCACCGTTGGCTGGTGACAGTACATTGTTGGATGCCAACATCAATGTGCGCGCTTCCATTTGCGCTTCCAAGCTCAGTGGTACGTGAACCGCCATC
>JALRCL010000261.1 GCA_023268575.1 Patulibacter sp. | reverse complement strand
CGGGTGCCGATCTCGGCGAACGTCAGGTCGGTTCCCAGGAGCGCGGCCACGCGCTGCTCCGCGGGGGAGAGCACCGGGCGAGCATCGTCGGCGACGTCCCGTCGGTCGACGACCCCGTCGGGCGCCTCGCCCGGATCGGCCGCGCGATGCGCGGCGGAGGTCCACCGGTGGGCCTCGCGGTCGGCCGGCACCCGGGGCGCCTCGTCGACCGCGCGCGCAGCGCCGGAGGACGGGAACGCCGTGGCCGGGCCGGCTGAGCGCCGCCGGCGATGGGGTGGCGCGCCGTCGCGGCCGCGGGCGTCGTCGGTGGCGGGCGTCGTGCGGGGCATCGCGCGCCGACGCTAGACGGCGAACCGTCGAGCGCCGACGTGCGCCGTCACGAGACGGCGGGCCGCGCGTCGTAGCGGCGCCGGGCTCCCCGACGCCGATGCGGTGCCTTCCCAATCGATCGGACCAGGAAACCGGACGCCGCACGACGGACCGCCGGGGGGGCCAGACCTACGCTCGGCCCTCGGTCCGTTCCGGACTCCCGACCACACCCGAGGTGCTCATGATTCTCGACCGCGCCCTACCGCGGCCGCCACGGAGCGTCCGCGCTGCCTTCGGCACGTCGCTGACCCTGCTCGCGCTCGCGGCGCTGCCGCAGGCGGCGAACGCCGCGACGACGACGCTCACCGTCGACTCGACCACGCAGACGAGCTCGGTGGCCGCCACCGAGGACGCCACGCCAGGCGACGGCGTCTGCGCGACGGCGGGCGGCGCGTGCACGCTCTACGCCGCGATCCAGGAGGCGAACGCGCTTCCCGCGAGCCCGGGCGACGACATCAAGATCGTGTTCGACGACGCGCTCGGCGCCGCCACGATCGAGACGCCGAACGGCAGCCGTCGGATGACGAACGCCGACGCGTCGGCCGACGCCTCGACGAACGCCTACTTCGGCAACGGCTTCTACTACGAGATCGACGCCGCCCGTCCGGTGGACATCGACTTCGGCGGCGACATCGCGGTCGAGTCCCCCGACGACGCGAACTACGGCGCCTTCCTCGTGCGCTCCAGCGGCGTCACGCTCCAGAACTTCAAGAACCTCCGCCCCGGGGCCGCCGGCATCGTCGTCGGCGCGGACGCGCGGAACACCGTGATCCGCAACGGCGCGTGCGAGGACGAGAGCACGATCATCGCCGAGACCTGCATCGGCCTCGTGTCCGAGGCCGCCGACGTCACGATCGAGGACGTGAAGTCCCGGAGCATGTGGCACAGCTCCGTCTACTTCGACGTGGATCAGCCGGGCGACGACCCGATCAAGAACGTCCTGATCAAGGGCCTCGACAGCGGCGGCAACTCGATCAACGACATCCACTTCCGGGGCACCGGCGGGGCGAACGTCGAGAACGTCACGATCGACGACTCGGACTTCGACAGCCCGGGCGCCGAGGCGATCCGCTTCGGCGACTCCACGGTCGCGAAGGACGTCACGATCAAGAACTCGCGCTTCGTCGCCGCCGACTCCTACGCGATCTACACCTACGGGAACGTCGACACGACGAACCTGAAGATCGAGGACTCGACCTTCACCGGGACGTCCTGGGCGTTCGTGGACACCGCGGGGGCCACCCACGACGGCCTGACGATCAGCGGCAACCGGTTCGAGGACACGCTCCAGCACGTCCTCGACTTCGTCAACGCGACGTACGAGAACGCCCTCGTCGAGGACAACGACTTCGTCGACGCGCGGGGCAACGGCCTGACGACCGTCTGGATCGGTCGCGCCGGCACGAACAACGTCGTGCGCGGCAACCGCTTCACCCAGGCCGAGGGCGGCTCGCAGAACCGCTGGGCGATCTACAACGAGGCCGACGCGCCGACGGCGAGCGACAGCACCGGCTGGACGATCGACGGCAACGACGTCGACGGCTACCGCGGCAACGACTACGGCCCGATCGCGAACCTCGGTCGCGGCAAGACGGTCACGCAGCGCAACACGTTCGGTCAGCGCACCTCGGGCACGGTGACCCCGCTGCAGAGCGAGGCGCAGTTCCGCTGGTTCGTCGTGAACCGCTTCGACGTGACGAACGGCCGGATCCAGACGTGGCGCCCGACCTCGGCCTCGGCCGACGGGACGAACGTCACGATCACCGCCGCCCCGGTCACGCCGACGCTCGGCGGCAACGGCACGCCGACGACGCCGGTCGACATCGACGTCTTCTGGACCGCCGACGACAACGCCGAGGAGTACGTCGGCCGCATCACCGGCGCGGTCGCGGGCACCGCCTACCAGCTGCCCACGACGCACACCACCGGCCAGTTCCGGATCCAGACCCTGGACGCGGCGGGTCGCTCGTCGCAGTACTCCGCGCCGGTCCAGGTCGGGTCCGACACGACCCCGCCGCTGGCGCCGGAGATCTCCGGGATCACGCCCGCCGGTGCCCTCGAGGGTCTCGGCGAGCCGGCCGCCCGCGTGAAGGTCTACGACCAGCACGGCGCGCTCGTCGCCGAGACGACGGTGAACCCCGACGGCTCGTGGAGCGTCCCGGGTCCGCTGCCGTGCGGCCGCACGCTGAAGGCCACGCAGACCGACGCGGCGGGCAACGTCAGCCCGCTGAGCGGCGAGGCGACGACGCCGGCCTGCCCGGCCGCGCCGGCGCCGACGATCAGCGAGATCACGCCGACGAGCATCGTTGCTCCGACCGGCTCGGGCTCCCCGGCTTCGTGCGTCGCGGAGATCTCGATCAACGGGGTGTTCACCGCGATCCCCTCGACGCTCGAGGGCGGCGTCTGCCGCGCGACGCCGCCGGCCGGCCTCGCCCCGGGGACCTACCCGGTGCGCATCCGCGTCACCGACACCGATGGCCAGACCGGGACCGTCGAGGGCACCCTGGTGGTCCCGGCCGCGATCGTGCCGACCGGTGACGGCGACGCGAAGCCCGGCGTCCCGCAGAGCGAGGACGAGATCCGCCTGCAGTGCGGCGCGCTGCCGCTGGCGCTCGTCGACGTCAAGCGCGGAGCCCGGAACGCGCGGACGAAGCGCTACGGCCGCACCACGATCGTGGGCGTCGCCGACCAGCGGTACGTCGGCCAGCGGGTCGCGATCCGCTTCCTCGCCACGAACAAGGTCGTCGGTCGCCCGAAGGTCGGGACGGACGGGCGGTTCCGCCTGACGGTCGCCGACGGCGATCAGCGCAACCGTCGCGCGGCCAACGCGCGGCGCTACCGCGCGGAGATCGCCGGCGAGCGCTCGCTGGCGCTGAAGCTCACGCGCCGGATCGACACGACGTCGATCACGCAGTCCGGCTCGACGTGGCGCGTGCGGGCCCGGACGGTCCGCCCGTTCAAGGCCGGCGCTCGCGTGCGGGTGCAGGTCCTCAGCTCGTGCGGCGCGAAGCGCTGGACGACGGTGAAGACCTCGGCGCGCGTCTCGGCGAAGGGCACCGTGTCGCTGACGATCCCGGCGCCCGCCGCCGGCGCGTTCCAGATCGTGCGGCTGCAGACGCAGGTTCCGGGCACCGCCCGGAAGGGCGCGCGTCTGGTGAACACGTTCACCGTGCCGCGCGGGCTCCGGTAGCCGCCGGCGGTCCTCCTCGCCTGGGGGGCGAGGAGGGCCGGTGTGGGCGGCGGCGGTCCGAGGGCCGCCGCCGCGCCACGCACCGCGTCGACGCCCGCGACGGCC
>JALRCL010000207.1 GCA_023268575.1 Patulibacter sp. | reverse complement strand
CCCGGCCCGCGGGCCGCTCGGCGCCTACGTCCGCCTGCTCGCCCGGTCGCGTGCCCTCGACCTCGCCCGCCGGCAGCAGGTGGCCGCACGCGCCGAGGACCGGCTCCGCCCCGAGACCGCGACCACCGAGCCGGCCGTCGCCGCCCTGGCCGAGCGCCGGGCGACCGAGCGGGCGCTCATCCGCGCCCTCGCGACGCTCCCGCAGCCCCAGCGCGAGGCGATCTGGCTCGCCTACTGGGGCGACCTGACGACGAGCGAGATCGCCTCGCGCGCGGGCGTGCCCCAGGGAACGGTCAAGGGCCGGATCCGGCTCGGCCTGCTGCGCCTGCGCACCGAGCTGGAGACGTCGGACGTCGCGGCGGGCTTCCTCGCCGCGCTCTCGCAGCTGCTGTGAGCGCGCCGCGGCGGCGGAGAACGGCCCCGGCGCTCCTGGCGCTGAGCGTCGTCGTCGCCGTCCTCCTGGCGCTCGTCGTCGTGCGCCTGGCCGGCGGGGACGACCCGCGGACCGGGGTGCCGGTCGCCGCGCCGCTGGCTGACGGCGTGACCGTCGAGGTGCCCGACGACCGGGACCGTCGCCTCGTCGAGGCCTACGCCCGGCGGATCGGGGCCGAGGACCGGCCCGCCGTCCGCGCGCTCGGCCAGGCGGTCGTCGTGCGGGTGCGTCCCGGACGCGCGGACGTGCTCGTGCGTGCCGGCGGGCGCGCGGCCCGCTTCGCCCGGGCCGACGACCCGCGCCTGCAGGCGTTCGTCGCGCAGGCCCTCGGCGGCTGAGCCGCTCGCGGCCCGCCCGGCCGTCTCAGGCGGCGGGCGCCCGGACGGCGATGACCATCCGGGTCGTCGCCGCGAGCCGTCCGGCGTCGTCGGTCATCCGGACGTCCCAGACCCAGGTGGTGCGGCCCCGGTGCAGCCGCTCGGCGCGCGCGTGGACCGTGCCCTCGAGGATCGGCCGCAGGAAGTTCGTCGTGTTCGAGAGGCCCTGGGCCACGAAGCCGTCGGGCATGACGGCCGCGGCGGTGGCCATCGACGTCAGCGACTCGGCGATCGCGGCGTAGACGCCGCCGTGCACGAGCCCCATCGGCTGACGCACGCCGTCGACCACCGGGACGCTCGCCTCGATCCATCCATCGCCCTGGTCGTGGACACGAAGTCCGATCAGACCGTCCAGGGTGCGCTCGTACGGGATCGCGGTCGGCAGCTCCATCGCTCGATCCTACGAGGGCGGGCCCGCCCGGCCATTACGCGTTCGCAACGCGACGCCCGCTAGATTCCGCGCGATGCCGCGCGTGGAGAGCTTGCATCCGGACCAGCAGGCCGTGCTGCAGCTCGTGCTGCGGCGCGGCATGGCGTACGAGGAGCTGGCGGGGGCCCTGGGCATGACGCCCGAGCTCGTCCGCGAGCGCGCCCTCGACGCCGTCGACGGCCTGGCTCCGGACGATGTCGACGGCCTCGAGATCGAGGATCGCGACCGGATCGCCGACTACCTGCTCGGCCAGTCGAGCGCCAGCGAGCGCCAGGCGGTGCGCGAGCTCCTGGAGTCTGCGGCGCCGGCTCGGACCTGGGCCCGGCTCGTGAGCAACGAGCTGCGGCCGCTCGCCGGCGACCGGCTGCCCGTCGTTCCCGGCGACGGCGAGGACGTCCGCGAGGCGTTCGCGGCCCTCGACGCGAAGACCGTCGCCGCGGGCAAGGAGCGCCGCCGTCGCGGCGCTGGCTCGATCCTCCTCGCGCTCGCGGGCGCGCTGGTGCTCGTCGTCGTCGTGCTCTACGTCACCGGCGTCTTCGACGGCGACGACGACGGCAGCGACGTCGCCACCACCACGACGACCACCACCACGACGTCCGGCAGCTCGGACGCCGAGCTCCAGGCGATCGCCCAGAGCCTGCGCCAGCAGGTGAACCTCCGTCCGCCGTCCGGCGCGACGGGCAGCGCGGCGCGCCCGAAGGGCGTCATCCAGCTCACGGCGCAGGACGGGCAGCTGCTCGCGCTCCTGCAGGGGTCCGGGTTCCGTCCCGCGAGCTCGAACCGGACCTACGCGGTCTGGCTCACCGGCGGCCCGAGCAGCCGCCGCGCGATCCGGCTCGGCTGGTTCAGCAACGGCGAGACCGACCAGTCCGGCCAGGCGACCGCGAAGACGATCGACAGCAAGGGCCGGATCGCCGGCACGCTGCTGCCGCTGCAGGTCGGCAAGGACATCGCCAACCAGCGCGAGGTCCCGATCGACCCGCGACAGTACTCCCGGATCGTCATCGCCGAGGAGACGTCGAGCACCGTCGGCCGCTCGAACCCCGGCCGGACCGTCGTCAGCGGCCCGCTCAAGCCGTAGGCGGCGACGGGCGAACCCCGGCCGAGCCGGGGGCGCGTCCTTCAGCTGGTCGCCGCGCGCCGCAGGCCGGTGAGCAGCTCGTTCGCGTAGCGACGAGCCGCCCGGCGGCCGAGCATGCCGGCCGTCAGGCCGCGCTGGACGAGGTCGCGCTCGACGGTGACCGTCACGAGCGACCGCTCGCCCTCTGCCGGCTCGATCCGCAGCTCGACGGCGCTGCGGCGCAGCGCCTTGGCGAACGGCGTGTCGTCGAGCTCCTGCTCCCAGCGCTGCAGCTGCTCGCGGCGCGACTGGCTCACCCGCCAGTCCACGCGGACCGGCACGCCGCGCGAGCTGCGCAGCACGAGCGTGAAGCGCCCGCCCTGGACGTCCTCGGCTCGCTCGGCGCGTGGCCACCACGACACGAGCCGCCCGCCGTCGGCCACCCAGTACCAGACGGTCTGCGGCGGGGCATCGATCGTCCCCGCGGTCGTCCCGCTCGTCTCCGCCACGTCCCGTCCGCCTCAGTCGTAGGTCACCAGCGAGTGCACGACGTGCGGCGCGAGTCGCGCCCGCCCGCCGAGCGCGGACAGCTCGACGAGGAACGAGCAGGCGACGACCTCGCCGCCGAGATCCTCGACGAGTCGGCAGAGCGCCTCGGCCGTTCCGCCGGTCGCCAGCAGGTCGTCGTGGACGAGCACCCGGGTCCCGGGCTCCAACAGGTCCGCGTGGACCTCGAGCTGGTCGCTGCCGTACTCCAGCGCGTACTCGACCGCGAGGGTGCTCCGCGGCAGCTTGCCCGGCTTGCGCGCCAGCAGGAACCCCGCGCCGAGCTCGAGCGCGAGCGCCGGGCCGAGGAGGAAGCCGCGCGCCTCGGCCGCGATCACGCGCTGGACGCCGAGGTCGCGCGTCAGCTCGGTCAGGTGCTGTACGGCGGCCGCCAGGGCGGCCGGATCCGCGAAGACCGGCGTGATGTCGCGGAACGTCACGCCGGGCTCGGGGTGGTCCGGGATCGCGACGATCCGGGCGGCGACCTCCTCCACGTGGGTCACGCGACGAGCCGCCGCAGGTCGCGGATGAGCAGCAGGTGCTTCAGCCGCGTGGTGGTCGCCGCGAGGGTCTCGAGCGCGTCGACCGCCTCGGCGCGGCGCTCGGGGTTGCGCGACCGCAGCGCCGGGCCCAGCAGCTGCTCCAGGAGCGCCGCCTCGCGGTCCGCCGAGCTGCGCAGGACGCGCAGGTGCCGGCCGCCGACGCCGTAGCGGGCGAGCTCGACGGCGGCCCGCACCACCTCGCGCTCGTCGTCGTCGAAGACGATCGCCCCCGCCTGGTCGCGACCCTGGACGATCCCGTAGTCGCGCAGCTCCCGGACGAGCTGCGGCGTGGCCCGGGTCTCCTCGCAGAGCTGCTCGAGCGTCCGCAGGCCAGCGCTCGGCGCGCGCAGGGCGACCGAGGCGGCGCCGCGCGGCGCGGGCGGCTCCTCCGGCGCGTCCTCGGCCACGACGCGCGGCTCCTGCCCGCGTCCGGCGGCGAGCTCCTGCCGGATGACCCGCAGCGGCAGGAACTCGTCGCGCTGCAGGCGCAGGATCGTGCGCAGCCGCTCGACGTCGTCGCTGCCGAACAACCGGTAGCCGCCCGAGGTCCGGCGCGGGTGCAGGAGCTTCTGGTCCTCGAGGTAGCGGATCTTCGAGATCGAGATCTCCGGGAACTCCCCGCCGAGGAGCTTGCAGACCTGGCCGATCGTCAGTGGGCGGCCCGAGCGCGTGCTCGACGGCGCGACGCCGTCGGCCTCCGGGGTGCCTGCCGCGGTCACGGGCTGCTGGCTCATGCGCGCCCTCAGCGGGCGAGGAACGTCAGCTTGTACTTGCCGACCTGGACCTCGTCGCCGTCCCGCAGGAGAGCGCTGTCGATCCGACGGCGGTTGACGTAGGTGCCGTTGAGCGACCCGAGGTCGTCGACGTGCCAGCCGTCGTGGCGCGACACCGCGAGCGCGTGATCGCGCGACACGGTCACGTCGTCGAGGAAGAGGTCGCTCTCGGGCCGGCGACCGATGGTGACCCGCTCGCCCGCGAGCCGGATCGTCTCCCCCTCGCGACCGCCGCCGGCGCGGATGACGAGGGCGGCCCCGCCGGCCTCGCGCACCGAGCCGAGGTCGATCGCGCTGATCTCCCCCGTGTCGCCGACGCGGTAGGTCGCGGTGCTCGGGTCGTCCTGCGCCGCGGTGATGTCCCCCAGGTAGGCGCCGCAGCGGGGGCAGAAGTTCGCGCCCTCGCCGGCGACGAACCCGCACTCGGGGCAGTGGACCGCCATCAGGCGCCCTGGCCCCCCTCGCCGTCGTCGTCGATCCGGAGGTTGCCCGCGCGTCCCGCGAGGATCTCCGTGAGGCGGTCGACGTCCGCGGTCGCGATGACCGCCTCGCCGTCCTCGTGACGCCGGCGCAGGCGGCTGACCAGCTCGGCCCGGAGGATGTCGATCTGCCCGTGCAGGATCCGACGCCGGTAGCTGACCTCGGTCTCCTCCTGCGTCAGCCGGTCGATCATCGCCTTCAGCTCCTCGTCGGGGAGGCTGCCGAGATCGGGAAAGGATTCGTCCATGCGGGTGGTGGGCTCCGTGGGGTGAACGCCGCGGCGAGCATACCAGCGGCTCCGGGCCGGAACTCGACCTCGGCTTGAGGGTGCGCTCCCGACCAGTGGAGCAGGTCCCCCGTCCGGGGGCGTGCGACGTCAGCGAGGGTTCGAGGGTCCGTCCGCCGCCAGCTCGCGGCGACGCCGCAGCGCGCGACGTCCCTGCACGGTGTAGCGCGCGCTGGCGAGCAGCGACATCGCGACCCCGATGGCCAGGAGCGCGTCGGCGAGCGCCCCGACCCCGGCGAGCGCGAGGAAGAGCGAGCCCATCGTCGGCACGACGGCGAGCCGCCCCCACCAGTTCACCTGGAGGCTCAGGCCGAGGTTCATGGCCCGCCGGCCGAAGAAGAGCATGTAGCACTCGCGAGCGACGATCAGCGCGAGCAGCCAGCGGGGCAGGAGGTCGAACGACCAGCAGACGACGCCGCCCGCGAGCACGAGCGACCGGTCCGTCACCGGATCCAGCAGCGCGCCGAAGCGGCTGTACTGGCCGGTGGCGCGCGCGAGGAACCCGTCGATGTAGTCGCTGCCCGCGATGAACGCGTAGAGGATCGCCGGCCCCGCCTCGGTGCCGCGGTCGTTGCTGAGCGCCCAGACGAGGAAGACCGGGATGAGCGCCAGCCGCAGCATCCCGACGGCGTTCGGGATCGTCCAGACGTTCAGCGGCTGGCCCGGGAGGGTCTGCGGTGGTGGCGGACCCGAGCGGTCCAGCCCGAAGAGCCGGTAGACCGTCATCCGGGCGCGCTCGGTCTGCTCGCGCGCCCGCTCGCGAACCTGCTCGGTGCGCTCCCGGACCTGCTCCGTGCGCTCCCGGGTGCGCTCGCGGACCTGCTCTGCCCGCTCCCGGGTGCGCTCGCGGACCTGCTCGGCGCGCTCCCGCACCGTCCCCGAGCCGTGGTCCGGCGGCTCGGACGCGCGATCCTCGGGACCGCGCTCGTCCGGCCTCTCGGGGCCTGACGTGCTCAGGGGATCCGCTCCCAGAGCGCGCGCACCGCCGCCACGAGCCCGTCGAGCGGCAGGCCGCCCTCGACGTCCTGCTGCCCACGCCGGATCTGCGCCTCGACGCGGCCCTCCGCCAGCGACCGGCGGCCGACGGTGATCCGCAGCGGGCAGCCGAGCAGCTCGGCGTCGGTGAGCTTCATCCCGGCCCCGCCGTCGCGGTCGTCGAGCAGGACGCTGAAGCCCGCGTCGAGCAGCTCGTCGTGGATCCGCGCGGCGGCGGCCTGCTCGTCGGTCCCGCGCTTGCCCAGCGCGACGACCTCGACGTCGAACGGCGCGATCGCCTTGGGCCACGCGATCCCACGGTCGTCGTGGAACTGCTCGACGGCGGCCGCGGCGATCCGCGCCGGCCCGATGCCGTAGGACCCCATGACGATCGG
>JALRCL010000591.1 GCA_023268575.1 Patulibacter sp. | reverse complement strand
GTCCCGGTGCCCGGCATGGCCGAGCTCGTCCTCGTCTCCGACCCCGACCTCGTCGTCGAGGTCTTCAACCGTCGGGCGACCGACTACGGCAAGGGCGAGATGAACTACGCCCTCTTCAGCAGCGAGCGGCATCTGCCGCTGCCGGTCTCCGACGGCGAGCCGTGGAAGCGGATGCGGCGGCTGTTGAGCCCGAAGTTCGGCGCGAAGCAGCTCGAGGCGGTGGCGCCGCTCGTCCGCGACGCGATCACCGAGCGGATCGCCCGCTGGGACGCGCACGTCGGCACCGGCCAGCCGGTCGACCTCGACGGACCGTGGAGCGACGTCACGATGTCGGTGCTGCTGCGCTCGATGTTCACGACCCGCCTCGACGAGCGCACGATCGACGAGGCCGTGGTCGCGTTCCGGACGTTCGCCTACTCCGCGGCGGTCAAGATGATCGCCACGAACGCGCCCGACGGCCTTCCGCTGCCCTACCGGCGGCGGGGCGAGCGGGCGATCCGCTGGATCCACGACTTCCTCGATCGGATGGTGCGCGAGCGGCGCCGCGATCCCCTCCCGAAGGGCGGATCGGACATCCTGCAGATGCTGCTGGAGATCCGGGACGAGGACGGCGCGGCGATGACCGACGAGGAGCTGCGCAGCGAGCTCTTCGGGATCGTCTTCGGCGGCTTCGAGACGACGGCCTCCGCGCTCTCCTGGACGACGGCGATGGTCGACCTGCACCCCGACGTCGCCGCGACGCTCGACGCCGAGATCGACGCGCTCGGCGACGCGCCGCTCACCGCCGAGCACCTCGATCGCCTGCCGTACCTCCACGCCGTGTTCGACGAGGCGCAGCGGCTGCAGGGCGGCCCGATGTTCAGCCGCACGCCGCTGCAGGACACCGAGCTCGGCGGGTACCGGATCCCCGCGGGCTCGATCGTCTGGATCTCGCCCTACGCCCTGCACCGCGACCCGCGGCACTGGCGCGACCCGCAGCGGTTCGACCCGAGCCGCTTCACCCGCGACGAGGTCCACAAGGGCGCCTTCATCCCGTTCGGTCTCGGCCCGCGCAAGTGCATGGGCATGCGCCTGGCGTACATGGAGGCGGCCTTCGCGATCGTGACCGCGCGCCGCCGCTACCGCTTCCGGCTCGCGCCGGGGTTCGTGCCCCGGCACCAGTTCCACATCTCGACCGGGATGAAGGGCGGCTGCCCCGTGACGGTGCACCCGCGGCACGCGCCTGGGGTCGGTCCGATCGCCTAACGCGCGCCCGTCGCGGCGGGCCCGACCCGGCCGGGCCCGCCGAGGGGCGTTGCGGCGCGGGGCGCCGTCAGTCCGCCAGGACCTCGGGACGCCAGTTGGCGACCAGGTCGTCGATCGGCGCCACGAACGCCGACGGGTCCGGGCACGCGAACGTCCGCGCTGCCCGTTCGTGGCCGCCGGCCCGGTGCTCCGCTTCGCGGGCCCGGCGGACGATCGCGGCCACGTCGGCCTTCATGAACCGCTCCCACGCCGCGACGCCCCGCGGGCTGCCGAGCCCGGCCGCCAGCAGTCGGGCCGAGGCGCGGACGGCGCGGGGCGAGCGCAGCTCCGGTCTGCGCGGGAGCGAGAGCAGCTCGCGGTCGGCCGGGTCCATCGTCAGCAGCGCGACGTCGGTCAGGCCCCGGATCGCCCGACCGACGAGGAGCCGCAGGAGCGGCGGCAGCTCGCCGATCACCGACCCCGCCGGGTACTCGCCCATC
>JALRCL010000590.1 GCA_023268575.1 Patulibacter sp. | reverse complement strand
GGAGAGCTGCTCGAGCCGGTCGTAGAGCTCGGCGACCTTCGCCTTCGCGTCACCGAGCCGCCGCTCGTTCGTCGCCGAGGCCTCCGGCGTCGCCCAGGCGTCGGGGGCCGCGAGCTCCTCCTCGAGCGTGGAGAGGGCCTGCTCGGCCTGCTCGATCCGCTCCTCGGCCTTCTCGATCTCGCGCCGGCGGTTCTTCGACAGCGGCTTGGCGGGCGCGGCCGTCGCGGCGGCCGGCTTCGCGCCGCCGGCCGGCGAGCGCGCCTCGCGCTTGCGCCCGCCCGACGCGGCGCCGCCGCCCGATGACGCGGCGCCCCCGGCCTTCGCCGCCTCCTTCGCGGCCCGCTCGAGCGCCTGGCGCTCCTCGCGGACCTCGACGTACTCCTGCCAGCCGCCGAGGTAGTTGTGGAGCTCGCCGTCCTCGACCGCCACGGTCCGGGTGCCGATCGCCTCCAGCAGGGCGCGGTCGTGGCTGATCATGATCATCGAGCCCTCGTAGGACTCGAGGGCCGCCTCGAGCGCCTCGCGCGACTCGATGTCGAGGTGGTTCGTCGGCTCGTCGAGGATCAGGACGTTCGCCCCCGAGGCGACGAGGACCGCCAGCCCGAGGCGCTTGTGCTCGCCGCCGGAGAGCCCGTCGAGCTCCTTCTCGGCGTCCTCGCCGGAGAACAGGAACTTGCCCAGCAGCGAGCGCGCCTCGTTCGGCTTCAGCCCCGTCGCCTTGATGCACGCCTCGATGACCGTCCGTGCCCCCGGGAAGTGCAGCTCCTCGCCGTGCTGGGAGAGGTAGCCGATCTGGACGTTGTGCCCGGTCCGGATCGTCCCGTCGGCGAGCGGCCGGCGGCCGGCGAGGGTCTCGATGAGCGTCGTCTTGCCGACGCCGTTGGGCCCGACGAGGTTCACGTGCTCGCCGCGCTCGAGCCAGAGCTCGGCGGCCTCCAGCAGGACGCGCGCGTCGGGGGCCGAGACCATCGTCCGGGCGCCGGTGTTCGGGTCGGCGACCTCGCGCGGCGGCGGCACCTCGATCCGGCCCTGCTCGAGCTCGAAGATGATCTTCCCGGCCCGCTCGGGCTTCTTGAACTGGAAGCCCATCGTGCGGTCGTCGGTCGGATCGCGGCTGATCCGCTCGATCTTGCCGAGCTGCTTGACTCGCGACTGCGCCTGGCGGGCCTTCGTCGCCTTCGCCGAGAAGCGGCGGACGAAGTCCTCCATCCGCGCGATCTGGGCCTCCTGCTTGGCGATCGCCTTGCCGAGCGCGATCTCCCGGGCCGCCTGCTCCTTGCGCCACTGGTGCCACGTGCCCTTGAAGAACCGGCCGCGCCCGGCCTCGATCTCGAGCACCGACGTGCCGACCGCCTCGAGGAACCAGCGGTCGTGGGCGACGAGGACGATCGCCGAGTCGTAGGTGACGAGCGTCTTCTCGAGCCACTCGAGCGACTCGAGGTCGAGGTGGTTCGTCGGCTCGTCGAGCAGCAGCAGGTCGGGCTTCGCCGCCAGGGCCCGCGCGAGCGACGCGCGCGTGAGCTGCCCGCCCGAGAACGTCTCGAGGTTGCGGTCGAGGTCCGCGTCGGTGAAGCCGAGGCCCCGGACGATGTCCAGTGCCTCGTCGCGCCAGCGGTAGCCGCCGAGCGCCTCGAGCTCCGTCTGGGCCTTCGCGTAGGCGTCGAAGACGTCCATGTCCCCGTCGGCCATCCGCTGCTCGAGCTCGCGCAGGGTCCGCTCGAGCTCGACGAGGTCCTGGCGGCCGGAGGTCACGTACTCCTGGAGCGTGATCCCCTGCTCCCGCGGCGGGCGCTGGTCGTGCAGGATCACCCGCGCGTTCTTCTCGAACGAGAGCCCGCCGCCGTCCGGGTTCGTCTGCCCCGCGAGGATCCGCAGCAGCGTCGTCTTGCCCGCGCCGTTGCGGCCGGACAGCGTCATCCGGTCGCGCCGCTCGAGCTTGAACGACAGCCCCTGCCACAGCGGGTTGCCGTTGATGTCCTTCTGCAGGTCGGAGGCGATGAGGACGGCCATGGGTCGACGTCCGATGGTACGGGCCCCTTGCTCGTTCCGGCTCCTCCCGGGACACTGGCCCGGTGAACCGCGCCTGGCACGACGCCCACCCGATGCCGCCCCGGGCGGCCTGGGAGCAGCGCGTCGCATGGCACGGCGAGCACGTCGCCGCGTGCGGCTGCCGCCAGCCGCCGCCGGACGTCGTCGCGGAGCTCGAGCGACGAGCGGCGTCCGTAGAGGACCCGCCGGCTCCTGCGGGCGACCACCGATGAGCTCCGGGCCGCGCCCGGTCAGGATCGCCCGATGGCTCGCGCCTATCGCCTCTCCCCCGCTCGCCGGGCCCTGAACGCCCTCGTCCGCACCGGCCTGCGGGTCGGCGTCGGGCCCCGCCGCACGTGGCTGTTGACCGTCGTCGGCCGGCGCACCGGCAAGCGGTACACGACCCCGGTGACGCTCGTGGAGCGCGACGGCCAGCGGTACCTCGTGGCGCCCTACGGCGAGGTCGCGTGGGTCCGCAACGCCCGCGCCGCCGGCGAGGTCGAGCTCGCCCGGGGCCGGCGACGGGAGACGCTCGGGCTCGAGCCGCTGCCCGCCGGCGAGTCCGGCGCGGTCCTGCGCGCCTACGCGCAGGAGGTCGCCGTCACGCGCCCGTTCTTCGACGCGCGGCCGACCGATCCGCCCGAGGCGTTCGCCGCCGAGGCGGACCGGCACCCGGCCTTCCGCCTCGTCCCGGTCGCCGGCGGCTGAGCCGGCGGACCGGTCGCCGGCGCCCCGCAGGACCCCGGCGACCGGCCGGTCGAGGCTCAGAGCCGCTCGCGCCAGCCGACCGCCGCCTCGGCGACCTGGCGCAGGGCGCCCCGCAGCTGGTGCGGGTTGGCCGAGCGCCGGGCCGTGGTGAGCGCCGCGAGCGCCTCCGCCAGGACGACCGGGCCCGCGGGGCTCTCCGCCCGCAGCTGGTCCAGCTCGTCCCGGGTCAGGCGCCGGGGCTCGCCCCGGACGGCGGCGACCGTCTCGCGCAGCTCGCGCTCCGCCGCAGCGGCCCGCTCCTCGGCGGCGGCGGCGTCCCGACGCGCCTGCGCGGCCTCGGCCAGCGCGTCGCGCACCGCGATCGCCGCCGCGGCCGACGCCTGGGCCCCGGCCGGGGTCCGGGCGACGGCCGCCGACCGCGAGGCCCGCTCGGCGTCGGCACGCGCGGCGCGCAGCAGCTCGTCGAGCGCGCCGGCCTCGGCCGTCGCCTCGTCGAGCTGCGCCCGCAGCTCGTGCCGCTCGCGGCGCAGGTCGCCGACGGAGGCCTCGGCCCGCGCCAGCCGTGCGCGCAGCGCCTCGCTCGCCGTCCGGGACTCCGCCGCCTCGGCCCGCGCGGCCTCCGCGCGGGCCTCGGCCCGACGCAGATCCCGCGTGACCCGCTGCAGCGCGCCGTCCTGGGCGATCCGCTCGCGTGCCTCGCGCACCCCGGCCCGCCGACGCGCGTCGTCGCGCTCCTCCGCCAGCCGGACCGCGCGGTCGTGTGCGCGGTCCAGCCGGTCCTGGAGCGTCGAGGACTGCCGCTCGGCGTCCCGGGCCGCGGCGAGCGCGGCGTCGAGCAGCACGCGGACCTCCGGCGGCATCTGCAGCCGGTCGACCTGCGCGGGCTCGACGTCGCTGCGACGCCGCGGCCCCGGCTTGGCGGGCTCGAACCCCGCGGCCCGGATCGCCTCGGCCAGCGAGCCGCCGAACGGCCGCTTCGCGGCGTTCAGCGACGGCCACGGCGTGCCGTCGGCACGACCGTCGCGGTAGCGCTCCACGCGCCACGTCTGGCCGGACCACTTCGCCGAGGACGGGTTCCAGTCGGCCGCACGGGGCGGCTCGTCGTATGTGGCGACCCACTCCTGGATCGCGTTGATGATCGAGTCGCGGTTCCACGCAACCCGGGTGCGTCCCGTCGTCTGAGACGGGACCGTCCGGACCGTGACCCCCGCGACCGTCGCGGGAGCCATTCGATGGTCCTTCCGCTTAGACGGTGTGCGTGAACGTGATGGGGTGCCGGTGCTCGGGTCGCGGTCGCGCGTCGAGCTGCATGCCCCCGGCCAGGGCGTACGCGATGGCGACGGCGCCCATCGGGGCGTCGCTGCAGCGCGTGTGGCTCTGCCAGGTCGAGAACATGACCCGAAGGACCCTAATGGTCAGGCGTCCTGACCGCAAACCCCGCCGGGGTTCCGGGCCGAAGGGTTCGAACCCTCCCCGAACCGGGCGGGCTCGAACCGGCCTGGCGCGAATCGAACCTCCGCCGGTCGCGACGCCGACCTCCCGGAGGCCCCCGCCACCGGCCATCCTCGGGCCATGAACGAGATCCCGATCACCGTCCGCGGGGACGTCGACGACCGGGCCGTCGCGCAGCTGGAGCGCTGCGCCCGGGCCGGCGACGCGGTCGCCGGCGTGCTCTGCGCCGATGGCCACGTCGGCTACTCGCAGCCGATCGGCGGCGCGATCGCCTACCCCGAGCACGTGTCGCCGTCCGGCGTCGGCTACGACATCGGCTGCGGCAACAAGGCCGTGCGGACCGACGTCCGGACGGCCGACCTGCTGCCGCTCCTGCCGAAGGTCATGGACGAGGTGGTCGACCGCATCTCGTTCGGCGTCGGCCACAAGAACGACGAGCCGGTCGACCACCCGGTGCTCGACGCGATCGCGGACGCCGACTTCCGGCCGCAGCGCGCGCTCGTGCAGTCCGCGCGCCAGCAGCTCGGCACGGTCGGCGCGGGCAACCACTACGTCGACCTGTTCGCGGGCGACGACGGGTTCGCCTGGGTCGGCGTGCACTTCGGCTCGCGCGGGTTCGGCCACCGGACGGCGTCGGGGTTCCTCTCGATGGCGGCGGGCGGGTCGTTCACGGAGCGCGCCCCGGACGGGGAGATGGACGCGCCCCCGACGCTCCTGCCGGTCGACTCCGAGATCGGGCAGGCGTACGTCGCGGCGATGGAGCTCGCCGGCGCCTACGCGTACGCGGGACGCGACGTCGTCGTCGACAAGGTCCTCGAGATCCTCGGGGCCCGGGCGACGCACGAGGTCCACAACCACCCGAGGGGCTACGCCCCTCACGTCGCCTAGCGGCTCCTATCCCCCCGTACGGGCGCGAGCGCCACCACGGCGTCGACGCCTGGGTCGTCCGCAAGGGCTGCACCCCGGCGTCCCCGGGCCAGGAGGGGTTCGTCGGCGCGACGATGGGCGAGCCGTCGGTGATCCTCCGCGGCCGGGAGGGCGTCGGGACCGACGCGCTGTTGGCGTCCACGGTCCACGGGGCCGGCCGGGTGATGTCGCGCACGCAGGCGGCGGGGCGGATCGCCAACCGGATGGAGTGCTCGGCGCGGGACTGCGCGTTCTGGGTCTCCATGGGAGCGTTCCGGGACGCGCGCGAGCGTGCCGGGCGGACGCAGAACGACCGCTTCACCTGCTGCCCGGACCACCCCGACGGGCGGATGGTGAAGCGCCGGGGACGCGTTCGGGACGGGGCGATCGACTTCGCCGCGGTCCGGGCGACGCTCGCCGGCGGCGGGATCGAGCTGCGCGGCGGCGCCGCCGACGAGGCGCCGGCGGCGTACAAGCGGCTCGACCACGTGCTGGCGGCGCACGCCGACACGATCGAGGTCCTGCACCGCCTGACGCCGATCGGCGTGGCGATGGCGCCCGCCGACACCGTCGATCCGTTCAAGGACTGACGCCCGACGGGC
>JALRCL010000110.1 GCA_023268575.1 Patulibacter sp. | reverse complement strand
CCCCGGCCCCTGGCGGCGGGGTCGACGGCGAGGGTCAGGATCTCGCCCTCGCCGGCCACGAGCCCGCCGACGTGTCGCAGGAGGGCGATCGAGTCGGCTCCGCGCCACCGCTCGTCGGTGTCGGGGAAGTGCTCGCCGATGTCGCCGAGGCTCGCCGCGCCGAGCAGCGCGTCGATCACGGCGTGGGTCAGGACGTCCGCGTCGCTGTGCCCGTCGAGGCCGCGGTCGCTCTCGATCGTCACGCCGCCGAGGATGAGCGGCCGGCCGGCGACCAGCCGGTGGCTGTCCCAGCCCAAGCCGGAGCGGACGTCGACGATCGCGCCGCCCGGGGCGTCCGGGACGGGCATCAGAGGCTCGCCGGCCGGCCGTCGGCGCCGAGCGCGGGCGGCGGCGTGTTCCCGTGGCGGTGGGCGTTCTCGCGGTCGCCGTCCTCGATCGCCACGAGCGTCCGGCGGCGGCGCTCGAAGGTCGCCAGCTCGGTGATCCCGACGTCGTGCAGGAGCTCGAGGGCCTCGGCGTAGCCGTAGCCGAGGTGCTCGGGCTTGTGTGCGTCGCTGGAGAGCGCGACGGGATTGCCCGCGTCGGCGACCATCTCGAGGAACGCCCGCGCGGGGTAGAGCTCGCCCACCGGCTTGCGCAGGCCGGCGGTCGAGACCTCGACGGTGATCCCGGTCTCCGCGATCGCCTCGACGGCCGGCTCGTAGAAGAACCGCAGGTCGCGTTCGGGGAGCGGCCGGTTCGGGCCCCAGACCTTCACGAGGTCCGGGTGGGCGAGGATGTCGTAGAGCCCGCTGCGCGCGGCCTCGGCGAGGGTCAGGAAGTAGCGCTCCCAGACCTCCTCGGGGCGCGTGACGCCCTGCCAGACGTCCCAGTTCGTGCCGGTCTCGGAGTACTCGGCGTCGACGCCGCGGTCGCGCAGGAAGTGCACCGAGCCGATCACGTGGTCCCAGTCGCGGGCCGCCAGGAGCTCCGCGAGCCGGTCCTCGCGTCCGGGCACGAAGTCGGCCTCGATCCCGAGCCGCAGGTCGGTCTCGTCCCGGACCCACGCGCAGTACGCGTCGAGGTCGTCGACCGCGGAGTAGCGCCAGAAGGGGTGGTCCCAGACCTCGAGCGCCTGGGCGAAGCGGTGGATGTGCTCGCTGACGCCGAGCTCGGTCACCCCGCGCGCCGTCGCGGCCTCGCGGTAGCGCTCGGCGTTGGCGGCGGTGAAGTACTGCGCGGGCTCCGAGGGCCGCTCGTCCGGCCGCAGGTGGACGTGCAGGTCGGTCAGCACGCCCGGGATTCTCGCGCAGCCACCGCTCCGGTGGCCTGCGGGGTGCCGGATGGGGCGGTCGGCCCGCCAGGAAGCGCAGGGCGCGCGCGGCGTCAGCCCGTGGCGGCGGGCGCCGGAGCGCGGCCGAGGAGGAGCGTCGCGAGCTCGAGGTCCTCGGGGACCGTGACCTTCAGGTTCGACCGGGGTGCGGGCACGAGCCGGACGTCGCCGCCGGCGGCCTCCACGAGCGACGCGTCGTCGGTCGCCGCGGCGAGCACCGCATCGGGCTGGTCCAGCGCGCGGTGCAGCGCGTCGCGGCGGAAGACCTGCGGGGTCTGGACCGCCCAGAGCTCGTCGCGGCGCAGGGTCTCCTCCACGCGGACGCCGTCGGGCGCCCGC
>JALRCL010000083.1 GCA_023268575.1 Patulibacter sp. | reverse complement strand
CACGACGGAGCGCGTGCGCGCCCGCTTCCCCGACGTCGCCGTCCACCGCCGCGACGCCTCCGCGGGCCTCGTCGCCCGCCGCAACGAGGCCGCGGAGCTCGCCACGGGCGACGTCCTCGTGTCGATCGACGACGACGCGCGGTTCTCGACCCCCGACGTCGTGGCGCAGACCCTGCGGGACCTCGCCGACCCGCGCGTGGGCGCCGTGGCGGTCCCGTACGTCGAGGCTGCGCAGGGGCCGGAGGTCCGTCAGCGCGCGCCCGAGGACGACGGCGTGTGGACGACCGCGTCGTTCCGCGGCACCGCGTACGCGGTGCGACGGGAGCTGTTCCTGGCACTGGGCGCGTTCCGCGCGGAGATCGTGCACCAGGGCGAGGAGCCCGACTTCGCCGTGCGCCTGCTGGACGCCGGCCGCGCGATCCGCCTCGGGCGCGCGGAGCCGATCATCCATGAGGAGTCGCCGAACCGGAACATGTGGCGGATGACGCACTACGGGCGGCGCAACGAGCTGCTGCTCTGCTGGACGCGCTACCCGCGCGGGTGGGCGCTCGTGCACCAGGCGAAGTTCCTCGCCCGCGGCCTCCGAGCGGGACACCGCGTCGGCGAGTGGCGGGCGACCTTCAGCGGTCTCGCCGCCGGCCTGGCGATCTGCTGGCGCTACCGCGGCGAGCGCCGACCGGTCTCGACGGCGGCCATGTGGCGCCTGCACCGCCTGCGCGGCGGGCGCACCGAGCGGTTGCCGGACCTGCCGCGCTGAGCGGCGCCCCGGCGGCGACCGCTCCGGCCTCAGCGCTGCCCGTCGCCGCCGGTCCGCACCAGCGCGTCGACCTCCTCGCGCATCCGTCGCCGGAACGCGGTCGCCGAGAACCGCTGGGCGTGCGCGGCGATCCGCGCGCCGTCGAAGCGGTGCAGATCCGTCTCGCGCAGTGCCTCGGCGAGCGCGTCGACGTCGTCGGGCGGCACGAGGACGCCGGTCTCGCCGTCGCGCACCGTCTCCCGCGCGCCGCCGGCGTCGGCGGCGACGACCGGTCGCCCCGCGGCCTGCGCCTCGACGGCGGCGATCCCGAACTCCTCGACGTTCGCCATCACGAGCGCGGCGGCGCTCGCGTACTCGCGCGCCAGCTGGGCGTCGTCGACCCGGCCCAGGAACGTCGCGTGATCGCCGTGCAGCGCACGCAGCCGGGGCTCGTCCGCGCCGGTCCCCACGACCCGTACGGCCACGCCGGCCCGCCGTGCGGCCTCGAGCGCCACGTCGACCCGCTTGTGACGCACGAGCTCGCAGACGACGAGGACGTGCCCCTCCGGCGTCCCGGGCGCGAACCGCTCGACCTCGACCGGCGGGTGCACGATCGGCGCCTCGCGCCCGTAGATGCGGGCGATCCGCTCCTGGGTGATCCGGCCGTTGGCGACGTAGCGGTCCACGCGCGCGGCCGCGCGCACGTCCCAGTGACGGACGGCGGCGAGGGTCGCCGCGAGCGCGGGGCGCGCCGGCGGGGGCACCGACGCGAGCGCCCGCTCGCCCTCGAACCACGCGTAGCGGAACGGCGTGTGGCAGTAGCAGAGGGTCGCCGTGCCCGGCGCGGACCGCATCCCGTGCGCGAACGCGCTGCTGCTGATGACCGCGACGTCGGCGTCCGCCGGCAGCGGCATCGCCGAGGCCGCGAGCGGGAAGACCGGCAGGAGCCAGCGGAACCACGATTGCCGCGCCCCCGTGCGGTTCAGCCGCGACACGACGACGGGATGCCCCGCAAGCCGCGGTCCGCACACGGCGGGATCCCACAACAGGGTGTGGATCGGGGCCTCGGGCCACTCGTCGGCGATCGCCGCGAACGTGCGCTCGGCGCCCCGGAGGACCAGCAGGTAGTCGTGGGCCAGCGCCACGCGGGCGGTCTCGGGCATCGGCCGGAAGGGTGACAGAGCCGCAGCGGGGCCCCCGGCGGGTCCGCGCGAGGACCGGCGAACGCCGTTGGGCAGGGGGCTTGGGCGATGTCTTCCGTGCAACGTGCAGCGAACGCCGATTTTTCCTCTACCGTGAGGGACCGTCGCGGAGCCCTCCGCGACGTTCCGATCGAGTCTCGCGCCCGTGCACCAGCCGCTTCGCCCCGACCGTCCCCCGTGTCCATCGAGCGGCCGTCCAGCGCTCCACCGGTGGGAGGCCGTCGATGGCGACCGCGCCTGAGCCCCGCCAAGCCGACCTCCGAGCCGTGCTCGGAGTGCTCCGCCGCCGGGCCCTGCTGATCCTCGTCACGACGTCCGTCGTCGTGGCCGCCGCCGTCGGACTCTCGCTCCTCCAGGAGGAGCGCTACGACAGCACCGTGACGCTGCGCTTCCGGCCCGCCGCGCTCGACGCGCAGCTGTCGGGCCTCATCGTCGACCTCCCCGGCGACGCCGACCGCGACCAGGAGACGAACGTCGGGCTCCTGAACCTGCCGGTCGTCCGGGAGCGGGCCGCGGCGCGCCTCGGCCCGCCCTACACCGCCGACGACCTCGAGTCGCGGGTGAAGATCG
>JALRCL010000583.1 GCA_023268575.1 Patulibacter sp. | reverse complement strand
CGCCGACGGTCTGCGTGTCGAACCTGCCCTACTCCGTCGCCGCGGGCGTCATCCTGCGCACCGTGGCGGAGCTGCCGACGGTCGAGCGCTGGGTCGGAATGGTCCAGAAGGAGGTCGGCGACCGCTTCGCCGCGACCGCCGGCGGCGCGGACGCCAAGACCTACGGCGCGCCGTCGGCGCTCGCGCAGCTCTCCTGCGAGGTCCGCGTGCTGCGGCCGATCTCGCGCACCGTCTTCGCACCGGTCCCGAACGTCGACAGCGTCCTGCTCGGCCTCCGGCGGGTCCGCCCGCCCGCACCGCTCGCGGTCCGCCGGCTCGTCGACGCGGCGTTCGCCCATCGCCGCAAGGCGCTCGCGCGCTCGGTCGCCCTGCAGGGCGGCGGCAACGAGCGACGCGACGCCGTCCGCACCGCCCTCGAGGCGGCCGGTCTGCCGGGCGACGTGCGCGCGGAGCGGGTGTCCGCGGAGCAGTTCGCGTCGCTCGCGGCGCACCTCGCGCGCGCCGAGGGCGACGACGCGCTGGGGGCGCAGATCGACCGGTGGTGGGGGAGCGCGGCGTGACGACGACGAACCAACCCGGGACCGAGCTGCCCCAGGCCGCGGCCACCGTGGCCCCGGCGAAGGTCAACGCGACGCTCGTGGTCGGGCCCACGCGCGAGGCCGACGGTCGCCACGAGCTCGTGAGCGTCATGCAGTCGGTGACGCTCCACGACGACGTCGCGATCCGCCCGCGCCGCGACGGCGACGAGCGCCCGCCGCAGTCCGGCGCGTCGGAGGAGGTCGACCCCGAGCTCCTCTGCGTCCTGCCTGCCGGCACGCCGACCGAGCCGGCCGCCGGCGTCGTCGAGGATCCCTCCGGGGACCTCGTGCGCTGCCCCGGCGTCAGTGGCGACAACCTCGCGCTCACCGCCCTGCGCCGCTTCCGCGCGGCCACGGGCTGGGACGCCGGGCCGCTCACGATCGAGATCGCCAAGCGGATCCCCGTCGCGGCCGGCATGGCCGGCGGGTCGGCGGACGCGGGCGCCGTGCTGCGGCTGGCGGCGCACCTCAGCGGCCGTGGCGACGCGGCGCTCCTGCAGGAGCTCGCGGCCGGTCTCGGGGCCGACGTGCCCCACCAGCTGCAGCCGGGCCTCGCGCTGGCGACCGGCGCGGGGGAGCGGCTCGTGCGCTCGACCGGGATCCTGCCCGGCGCGGCGCTCGTCCTGCCCTCGAGCGCGCAGCTCTCGACCGCCGCCGTCTACCGTCGCTCCGACGAGCTCGCCAGCCCGCGGACCGCCGCGGCGCTCGCCGGCTGGGAGGACCGCGTGGCGATCGCGCTCGGCGGCCCGGCCCCGCCCTCGCTGCCCGACGCGCTCTGCGTCAACGACCTCGAGGCGGCCGCGCTGGACCTCTGCCCGTCGATCGCCGACGCGCTGGACCGCCTGCGCGGCGTCGGGGCCCAGCGGACGATGGTCTGCGGGTCCGGGCCGACGACGATCGGCTGGTTCGCGTCGGCCGACGCGGCCGGTGCCGCCGCTGCCGCGCTGGGCGAGGAGTCGGGCGCGATCGTCGCCGTCCCGACCGGCGGCGCCGCCGTGTCCTCGGTCCTGGAGCTGCCGGCATGAGCGTCGAGCTCGCCCTCCCGCTCGCGAAGCTCCATCCGATGTGGATCGCGCTGGCGGTGCTCGCGCCGGCGGCCT
>JALRCL010000039.1 GCA_023268575.1 Patulibacter sp. | reverse complement strand
CATGGTCGCGATGACCGCCGCCGGCGCGGCCTGCACGGCGACGGCGGTCGTCGGCGACGGCGAGGCGGTCGGCGCGTTCGCGATCACCACCGGCGTGGCGCTGCTGGCCGCGCTGCTCCTGCGTCGGACCTGGGCGAAGCGGGCGATGCCGACGCCGACGGGCCGCGACGGGCTGATGGCCGCCGGCCTGACGTGGGTCGTCACGAGCCTCTTCGCCGCCGTCCCCCTGCTGCTCTCCGACGCCACGCCGCGGCTGGCCCAGGCGATCTTCGAGGGCACGAGCGGCATCACCACGACCGGAGCGACCGCGATCGCCGACGTCGACGGGCAGGCGCACGCCGTCCTGCTCTGGCGCTCGCTCACGCACTGGATCGGCGGCATCGGGATCGTCGTCCTGCTCGTGGCGATCGCCCCGGCCGCGGGCGGCGCGGCGCGCCGGGTCCTGCTGGGCGAGACGAGCCGCGCGACGGAGGAGACCGTCGCGCCGCAGATGCGCGAGACCGCGCGGATCACCGCGCAGCTCTACCTCGCGGCGACGAGCATCGCCCTGCTCGTCCTCCTCGCCGTCGGTCTGACGCCGTGGGAGGCCGTCAACCACGCGATGTCGATCGTCTCCTCGGGCGGCTTCTCGACCCGGACGGCCTCGGCGGGCGGGTTCGACTCGCCCCCGGTCGAGGTCGCGATGCTCGTCCTCATGATCGCCGCCGGCGTCTCGTACGTCGTGTGGTGGCGGCTCGTGCTGCGCCGTGGGCTCGGCCAGCACGCCGCCGAGCTGCGCGCCTACCTCCTGTTCCTCGTCGCGATGGGCGTCCTGCTGACCGTCGCGGCGACCGGCAAGGACGCTCCGCACTCGGTCCTCGCGGGGCTGTTCACCTCCGCCTCGCTCGTCACGGGGACCGGGTTCACGACCCAGGACCCCGACACCTGGGGCGAGGAGGCGCGGCTCCTCGTCCTCATCGCGATGGTCTCCGGCGGCATGGTCGGCTCGACGACCGGCGGCTTCAAGGTCCGCCGCTGGATGACGCTGTTCGGCGGCGTCCGGGCGGAGATCCAGCGGCAGATCGCGCCGCAGCGGATCGTCGTGGTGCGGATCGGCGGCAAGCCGGTGAGCGAGGACACCGTGCGCGCGGCCTACGGCTTCATGGCGGTCGCGTTCATCGCCCTCGTCGGCGGCGCCGCGCTGCTGGCGGCCAACGGCTTCGACCTGCTCTCGTCGTTCTCCGGCGCCGCCGCCTGCCTGTTCAACGTCGGGCCGGCGCTCGGGCAGCTCGGCGGCGTGGAGTCCTACGCCGAGGTGCCCGACTCCGGCCTGCTCGGGCTGAGCTTCCTCATGCTCCTCGGCCGCCTCGAGCTCTTCACCGTCCTCGCGCTGTTCACGCGCGGGCTCTGGCGCGCCCGCTGAGGGGCGCGTCCTCGCCGGCGCGCCGGCGTCCCCCGCGGCGCTCGCCCGGCGCCGACGCGACGCCCTCGTCGCAGGGCCGCGGTCGCCGCGGCCCGCGCGTGGCGACCGCCGCGACCGGCAGCTCGCCCGTGACCCCCGGCGTGCGCGCCAGGCGCGGCAGCGTGCCCGTGACCCCCGGCCGCGTCGCCGCTCCGGCGACCGGCAACGGGGCCCGGCGCTCGACGACGACCGGGAGCTCGCCGGTGACCGCGGCGTCGGCCGGCTCGGCGGCGACCGTCGCGCCGGCGACGCCGGTGCGACCGGTCGCGATCCCGGCGCGGCGGTAGGCGAGCCACGCGCCGCCGGCGGCCACGAGTGCCGCGGCGCCGCCGAGCGCCATGCCCGCCCGCGGCCCGACGGCGCCGGAGAGCCAGCCCACGAGCGGCGCGCCGATCGGGGTCGAGCCGAGGAAGACGAGCGAGTAGAGCCCCATCACCCGACCGCGCATCTCCGGCGCGACGTCGAGCTGCAGGGTCGAGTTCACCCCCGCGGAGAACGTCACCGAGGCGACGCCGAGGAAGACGAGCGGCACGAGCTGCAGCGGCAGGCTCGGCGCGCCGGCGGCGAGCAGCTGGAAGACGCCGAAGAGCGCCGCGGCACCGACGAGCAGTCGCGGGCTGACCGTCGCCCGCGAGCCGGCGGCGAGCGCTCCGGCGATCGAGCCGACCGCCATCGTCATCGTCAGCAGCGTGAAGGTCGTCGCCGTTCCCTGCCACGTGTCGTGCGCGAGGAGCGGCAGGACGACCTGGAAGTTGAAGGACAGGAGCCCGACGAGGCTCATCATCCCCAGCGGGATGAGCAGGGCCGGGGTGCGGGCGACGTAGCGCACCCCCTCGCGCAGGGCCCCCGGTCGGCGCGCGGCCCGCGGCGCGCGATGCAGCTCGTCGGGGTCGATCCGCCAGAGGGCCACGAGCATCGCCACGAACGTCAGCGCGTCGAGCACGAAGCACCAGGCGATGCCGACGACCGCGATCGTCACGCCCGCGACGGCCGGGCCGACGATCCTCGCCGCCTGGATCACGACGCTGTTCAGCGCCACCGCGTTGACGACCCGGTCCGGGCCGACGAGCTCGATCGGCAGCGCCTGCCGGGCCGGGTTGTCGATCGCCATCGCCGCGCCGCGGACGAGCACCATCGCGTAGACGAGCAGCGGCGTGACGACGCCCAGCGCCGTCGTCGCCGCCAGCACGATCGCCGGCGCCGCGAGTGCGGCCTGGGTCCCGAGCAGCAGCCGCCGCTTGTCGACGCGGTCGGCCAGCAGCCCGCCCCACGCCCCGAGGAGCATGAGCGGCAGGAACTGCAGGGCGACGGTCAGCCCGACGGCGAGACCGTCGCCGGTGAGCTGGACCATGAGCCACATCGTGGCGACGTTCTGGATCCAGTTGCCGGAGACGGAGACGACCTGGCCGGAGAAGTACCGGCGGTAGTTCGGGACCTCGAGCGCGGCGAAGGTGCGGTGCAGGGCGGCGGTCACGTGGTGGCGGGCTCCTCGGCGGGGGACGGGGCGGACGCGGGCTCGGCGTCCTCGAGCAGGCGATCCAGCAGGCCGGCGGCGCGCTCGAGCAGCTCGCGGTCCTCGGGGCTCAGCGCCGCGACCCGCTCGGCGAGGAACGCGGCCTTCCGCGAGCGGGCCTCCTCCAACCGCGCCGCGCCGGCCGGCGTGATCGTCACGCGGCAGGACCGGCGGTCGTCCGGATCGGGGGCGCGCAGCACGAGGCCCTCGTCCTCGAGCTTCGCGACGATCCGCGTCGCCGACGGGCGGCGGATCCGCTCGCGGTCGGCGAGCGCGCTGGGGCTGAGCGGACCGTGGCGCTCGACCGTGGCGAGCGCGGCCGTGAGCGTCGGGCCGAGACCCGAGCCGGCCTCCTGCCGCAGGCGGCGGGCGAGCCGGGCGACGGTCAGGCGCAGGTGCCCGGCGAGGCGCTCGGGCGCGACGAGATCCGAGGATATGGTTCGCACTGGTAATTACCTTAGCGAACCTTCCGGCCCACGCGCGTGCGGTGCGACACTCCCCGCGGCGCACGGAGGCCCGTCGCCCCCGCCGCATGA
>JALRCL010000031.1 GCA_023268575.1 Patulibacter sp. | reverse complement strand
CCCCGGCCGACGACGACATCCCGTTCTAGGCCCTACGCAGGAAGAACGCGTCCTCCCGGGGCGACCGCGCTGCCGCGCACGGGGCGGCCGGCGGCCCGGGCACCGGGGGTCGCGCCGCGCCGCGCCGGACCGACGTGCCATCCTCTCGTGTCCGGCCGTGCGGCGCGCGTGCTGCTGCGCCCGGTCTCTCCCGTTCCACGACTGCACGTGACACGTATGCCTGAGGCGATTCTTCTCCAGGACGTTCCGCAGCTCGGCGCCAAGGGTGCCGTGGTCGAGGTGTCCAAGGGGTACCTCCGCAACTACCTGCTTCCCCGTCAGCTCGCCGCGCCCGCGACGAAGACCGCCATCGAGCACGCCGCGCGCGTCGCCGAGGCGCAGGCCCGCCAGCGCGCCGAGGCCATCGGCCAGGCGCGCCAGCTCGCCGACCAGCTGACGAACACCGTCCTCACCATCACCCACCAGACGGGCGAGGACGGGCGCCTCTTCGGCTCGGTCACGGCGCAGGACATCGCCGACGCGATCCAGGAGGCGCGCGGCGTCGAGATCGATCGCCGCCGCGTCCGGCTCGCGGAGCCGATCCGCGCGACCGGCACGTACGTCGTCGACGTCGAGCTCGCCGAGGGCGTCATCGCGAACGTCAAGACCATGGTGGTCACCGAGCGCTGACCCGCGCCCGCCGCGCCGCGGCGACCTGCTGCTTCGCGACGGCGCCCTCCGGGGCGCCGTCGCGCGTTCCGGGATCGGTCGTCGGCCGACCGGGTCGGGCCCGACCCGACGCGGTCGGGCACCGGGTCCTCCCCGGTCCACGGCCGCCCCGCCGCCTGGCGCCTGCGCGTCGCGGGCGGTGCCGCCTCGGGCGAACGCTCCTCCGCCGCGCGCGCCGGGTCGGACGAGGGATTTCCCGCACGGAGCGGGGAGGGCGTCCGGAGGCCCGCGGACCGCGGCCCCGCCGCTGCTAGGTTGCGACCTTCGCACGCCCCGGTCGGCTCGGCCGCACGGGCGCCTGCGTCCCGCCGCCCCGGGTGCCATGGTCGGTAGCGACCTCCGGCGCCCGCGGCCCCGCTCGCCGCACTCCATGTCCATCGACGACCACGACCCGACCCCGTACGACGGTCCCGACGAGGGGTACGCGTTCGCCGGCGACGACGACGCGAGCATGGACCTCGGGGCCCTGGCCGGCGCGGACGGCGCCCCGGCCGCCGCGGCGCACGTGCCGCCGCACGACCTGCGGGCCGAGCAGGCGGTGCTCGGCGCGCTCATGCTCTCCGAGCAGGCGCGCTACGCCGTCACGATCGACGACGGCCTGCGGGCAGAGGACTTCTACCTCGCCCGCCACCAGGCGATCTACGAGGCGATCCGCCAGCTCTACGGCGAGAGCCAGCCCGTCGACTCGATCACCGTCGTCGACCGGCTGCGGCGCAACGCGGCGCTCGAGCAGGCCGGCGGCGAGGACGCGGTCTGGAGCCTCGCCTCGGCGGTCACCGACGTCGCGTCGCTGCCGCGCCACGCGCAGATCGTCCTCGAGCTCGGCCGCCTCCGGCGCCTGCAGCAGGCGACCTACGACATCCAGCTGGAGATCTCGCGCGGCGACCAGGATCCCGCCGACGTCCTCGAGCGCGCGCAGGCCCGGGTCTTCGAGGTCTCCCAGAGCGAGACGACCCAGGGCCTCACGGCCGTCGGCGAGCTCGTCGACGCCGCCGTCCAGCACCTCGAGGAGCTCGAGAAGGACGGCCGCGACATCACCGGCCTGGAGACGGGCTTCCGCGACCTCGACCTCGCGACGGCCGGCCTGCAGCCCGGGGCCATGATCGTCCTCGCCGCCCGTCCCGCGATGGGCAAGTCGGCGCTCGTGACGAACCTCGCCGAGAACGTCGCGCTCCAGAACAAGGGCGCCGTCGCCCTCTTCTCGCTCGAGATGCCGGAGCGCGAGCTGCTGCAGCGCGTGATCGCGTCGCAGGCCGCGATCAAGGGCGACGACGTCCGCAAGGGCCGGATCGGCGATCGCTGGCCCGACGTCCTCGAGGTCGCCGACAAGCTGTCGCAGTCGCCGCTCTACATCGACGACAGCTCGGACATCGGGATCATGGAGGTCCGCGCGAAGGCCCGCCGCCTCGCGTCCTCGCAGCCGCACGGCGTCTCGCTCGTGATCGTCGACTACCTGCAGCTCATGCGCGCCGACGGGCGCTCGGAGAACCGCGTCCAGCAGGTCGGCGAGATGTCGCGCGGGCTGAAGATCCTCGCGCAGGAGCTCCGCTGCCCGGTGATCGCCCTGTCGCAGCTGTCGCGCGCGGTGGAGAGCCGACCCGACAAGCGGCCGATGCTCAGCGACCTGCGCGAGTCGGGGAACATCGAGCAGGACGCCGACCAGGTGATGTTCCTCTACCGCGACGACTACTACAACCCGGAGACGACCGAGGAGCCGGGCGTCGCGGAGCTCATCATCGCCAAGAACCGCTCGGGTCGCCTCGGGACCGTGAAGCTCCTGTTCCAGAGCGAGTACCCGCGCTTCCTGACCCTCGCCCACCGGCCCGACGACGGGGGCCCGCCGGCGCACTTCAGCGGCGGCCCGCCGGTCGGAGTGGGCGCCGGTGGCCCACCGCTGCCGGGCAACGGCGGTCCGCCGCTCCCGGGGAGCCCGTAGCCCGTGCGCTGCCCCTACGACGTCTGCGACGGCTCGGGCTGGATCGTCGACGACCGGACCCGTACCGCCACCGCGTGCCGCTGCCACGGCGAGCAACGGGCGCGCCGCGTGGCCGGTGGCCTGCGCGCGCGGATCGCGAAGAAGTACCGCGACCTCGGGTTCGACCGCCCGCCGGTGTCGCTCATGGACCGCCGCGTGGTCGGGATCGCCCGCGACTACGTCGCCCACCTCGACGAGCGGCTCGCCGCCGGCGAGGGTCTGTGGCTCACGGGCGGGACCGGCAACGGCAAGACGTCGCTGGCGACCCTCGTGTCGAAGCACGCGATCGAGGCCGGCCGGACCGTCGCGATCTACTCGCTGCCGCGCCTGCTGGCCGAGATCCGCGACACGTTCGACAACGACAACGGCCTGAGCATGCTGCAGCTCCACGACGCGCTGACCCGCGTCGACCTGCTGCAGATCGACGACGTCGGGGCCGAGCAGTCCACCCCGTGGGTGCTCGAGCAGCTCTACTCGATCGTCAACGCCCGCTACGAGGAGGAGCGGGCCGTGATGATCACGACGAACCTCGACCCGGACGCGCTGCGGGAGCAGGTCGGCGAGCGGACCGTCTCCCGGCTCGAGGAGATGTGCCGGATCGTGATGATCCCCGACGCGGTCGACCACCGACACCGGCAGCCGACCGACGGCGGTCCCGGCGGGCGCCCCGCGCGCGACCGCTGGGGATCCGAGGCCACCGGTCTCGGGGTCGCCGGCCACGCGATCCCCGGCGGCGCCGGGGCGCTCATCCCGGGCGACCCGGGGGCCCTGCTGCCCGCCGACGGCGAGCGCTGGGACCGGGGCTGGGCCGACGACGACGCGCCGCCACCGGTGATCCCGCCGACGTGGGGCACCGACCCCGAGGGCGCGCACCGCCCGGTGCGGCGCGGCCGCGACCACGGCTGAGATCCGGCCTCGCGCGCCCGGCCGTCGCGCCGCGCCGCGATGGTTGGCGGTCGCGGCGCCGGCCCCCGGACGTCCGCGGCCTCCGCTCGGTGCGGTCGCGACCGGTCGACGCGGCAGCGGGCGATACCCTCCGTGCCGACATGCCAGGCATCGTGATCGTTGGCGCCCAGTGGGGCGACGAGGGCAAGGGCAAGCTCGTCGACCTGCTGGCGGAGCGCTCCGACGTCGTCGTCCGCTTCCAGGGCGGCAACAACGCCGGGCACACGA
>JALRCL010000575.1 GCA_023268575.1 Patulibacter sp. | reverse complement strand
GCCAGCGGCTGAAGCTCGCCGTCCACATGTCGGGAAGGGGATCCCGCCGCCCCGCCCCCGACACCGCCCGCCGCGGCGGCCGCGCGTCCGCGGCGAAGGACGGCGGGGCGGGCGACGCGCCCGACATCCTCGTCCTCGACGAGCCCACGACCGGCCTGCACCTGGCCGACGTCGAGGGGCTGCTCGGGCTGCTCGACCGCCTCGTCGACGAGGGCCGCTCCGTGATCGTCATCGAGCACCACCAGGCGGTGATGGCGCACGCCGACTGGATCATCGACCTCGGTCCGGGGGCCGGCCACGACGGTGGCCGGGTCGTCTTCGAGGGCACGCCGGCCGACCTCGTCGCCGCGCGATCGACGCTCACCGGCGAGCACCTCGCCGCCTACGTCGGCGCCTGACCCGGACCGCCCGCCGGACGATCCGCGGCCCCGCCTCGCCCACGGCCCCGCGTCGCCCACGGCCCCGCGTCGCCCCGCGGCGCCGCGCGTCGCCTGCGGCCTCGGCGCGCGGAGGCGACGGCGGCCGTACGGCCGCCCGTGCCCCCCCCCGCGCCTCGTGCGCGGAGCGTCCCCCGGGGCCGTCGTCTCGCGCACGGGGCGTGCGCGGCGCGTCGGTTGCGGCGGCGCCTTCCGGGTGCGTCGCTCTCCGCACGGCGGCGGTGCGCGCCACGCCGCGAGGCCTGCGCCGCGACGCACGCGACGCGCGACGCACCGGTCGGGCGTTCGCAGCCGGTCAGGCGAGGACGATCTCGGCCGCCTGCCGGACGGTCTCGGCGACCGGCGACCGGCGACCGGCGACCGGCGAGCGGCCTGGACGGCTCCCCTACGCTGGATCCGGTGCTGCTCGCCACCGGAACGCCTCGGACGCTCGGCTCCGCGGAGCCTCGGCTGCTGCTCGACGCACCGGGCGCCGGCGACGCGTTCCCGCGCCGGACGCTGCGCCTGGACGGCCGCGCCGCCTTCGACCTCTCCCCGTGGTGCGGGACCTGCGGGGTCCTCTTCCAGCGCCTCGAGGGCGCGAGCGAGAACCTCGCCGTGCGCGCCGCGACCGACCGGCTGACGGAGGGCATCGACGATCCGGACGACCCGGTCGCCGGGCTCTTCGGCGCGCTGCTGCCGCGCGGGTCCTACCGCCCGCTCCTGCTGGAGCTGCGGCCCCGGCTCGTCCGTCCCGCCGCGCCCGGCGACTACTTCGCCGAGGAGCAGGTGCGCACCTGGGGCGTCGACCCGTTCTGGGACCTGCCGGAGTCCCCGCGGACGCCGTACTACCGCACCTGGCAGGCGCGCGTCGCCGACGACGCGCACCTCTACGAGTTCGTCGTGCCGATGGTGCCGCCGAGCTGGAACGCGCCCGCCGTCGTGGATCGCCACCGCGAGCTCCTGGCGCACACCGCGCGGCCGACGGCGGTCGCTCTGACGACGCTCGACGTCTGCGCGCCCGCGACGGCGGGCGACGGCGTCGAGTGGTACTGGCACTGGGCGCTGACGCACTTCCTCCTCGACGGGCACCACAAGCTCCAGGCCGCCGCGGAGGAGGGCCGCGCCGTGCGGCTGCTCGCGCTGCTGAGCCTCGACGGCAGCCTCGCCGACGCCGACGCCCTCGGGCGGCTGCCGGAGCTGCGCGCCCGGCCGGTCGCGACCCGCTGATCGCCCGCTGGACCCGGGATCCCGGCGCGCCCGATCGGCGACCGAAACGACCGAAACGACCGATGCGACCGCAACGGTGACGCGGCCGCGGGGCGCTCCTACTGTGCCGCCAGTCACACGCGCCACGAGGGCGCGTCACCGTCGTCCAAGGGAGTGCTCCCATGCACGCAGTCGCCGCCGCGACGCCGCCCCGCAAGCGGGGCGTCGTCGGGCAACTCTGGTTCTGGGTCGTCGTCGCGATCGTCTCCGGCGCCACCTTCGGGATCGTGGCCCCGTCCACCGCGCTCGACGCGAAGTGGCTCGCCGACGCGTTCCTCTCGCTCGTCAAGACGATCACCGCGCCGGTGATCTTCCTCACCGTCGTCATCGGCATCGCGTCGCTGGGCAACCTCGCCCGCGCCGGCGGGCTCGCCGTGCGGGCGATCGGCTACTTCTTCGGCGCGACGGTCGTGGCGCTGAGCCTCGGCCTGCTCGCCGGCAACCTCATCAAGCCCGGCGCCGGCTTCGACGGCGACGTCTCCGCGAGCGCCACGGCGGTCGCGAACGAGAAGATCGGCGAGGCCGGCGAGCACGGCGGCGGCCTCGTCGGGTTCATCACCGAGGACCTCATCCCGACGAGCCTCGTCGGGCCGTTCGTGGAGAACGAGATCCTCAAGGTCCTCGTCCTGGCGATCCTCACCGCCGTCGCGATCTCCTCGCTGGCCGACGGGGTCCGCGAGCGCGTCGTCGGCGGCTTCCAGACCGCCTCGGAGATCGTCTTCGGCGTCATCCGGCGGATCATGTGGGTCGCCCCGCTGGGCGCCTTCGGCGGCATGGCCTACACCGTCGCCCAGTTCGGCTCGAGCTCGCTCGGCAACCTCGCGCTGCTCATGGCGACCTTCTGGGGCACCGCCGCGGTCTTCGTCTTCGGCGTGCTCGGGATCGTCGCCCGCGTGCACGGCTTCTCGATCCTCCGGTTC
>JALRCL010000863.1 GCA_023268575.1 Patulibacter sp. | reverse complement strand
GGTGACCGTCCAGATCCGTCCCGTCCGCGGCAAGCGCGACCTCCGGGCGTTCATCGACCTCCAGTACCGGCTCTACGACCGGAAGGCGCAGCCGCACTGGGTGCCGCCGCTGCGGCTCATGATCCGCCAGCAGCTCGATCGCCGGAAGAACCCGTGGTTCGAGCACAGCGAGGCGGAGCTGCTGCTCGCCGAGCGCGACGGGCGCGTCGTGGGCCGGATCTCGGCCCACGTCGATCGCAACCTCCAGGAGTTCCAGGGCAACCGGTGGGGGCTCTTCGGCTGGTTCGAGTGCGAGGACGACCAGGAGGCCGCGAGCGCCCTCGTCGATGCCGCCTCGGCGTGGGTCCTGCAGCGCGACTGCGACCGGCTGGTGGGGCCGATGAGCTTCACGACGAACGACGAGTGCGGACTGCTGGTGGCCGGCTTCGACCGGCCCCCGATCATCCTCACCGGCTGGCACCCGCCGTACTACGGGCGTCTGCTGGCCGGCGCGGGCCTCGGCAAGGCGATGGACGCCCTCATGTGGGACCTCCACGTCTCCGAGCGCTCGCGCGTGCACCCCGCGATCTGGGAGATGGCGAGCAAGGTCGAGGCCGAGCACGGGATCCGCTGCCGCCACTTCCGCAAGCGGGACCTCGAGGCCGAGGTCGGGCGGTTCCTCGAGGTCTACAACGCCGCCTGGGAGCGCAACTGGGGCTTCGTCCCGCTCTCGGAGCCCGAGGTCCGCGCGTACGCCAAGGAGCTGCGGCCGGTGCTCGACGAGCACTGGGCGATGCTCGCGGAGAAGCTCGACACCGGCGAGACCGTCGGCGCGGCCCTGACCCTGCCGGACGTCAACCAGGTGCTCGCGCGGGTGCGGGACGGACGGCTGCTGCCGTTCGGCTGGCTCACGCTCCTGCGCTACCGCCGCGCGACGGACCGCGTGCGGGTGTTCGCGCTGGGCGTCAAGCGCGAGTACCAGCACACGGGGGTGGCCGCCCGGCTCTACGAGATGCACTACGACTCGGCCGAGGCGACGCCGCAGAAGGGCGGCGAGACCGGCTGGATCCTGGAGTCGAACACCGCGATGAACAAGGCGATGGCGGGCATGGGCGGGACCGTCGTGCGCCGCTACCGGTTCTTCGAGCGGCTGCTCGCCGAGGGGGCGGAGAGCTCCGCGGCGCCCGGCGGCGAGTTCTCGGGCGACTGGACCCACGAGGTCGCCGGCGACGGCAGCGTCGCGCAGGTCGACGCGTAGGGCGCCTCGATCCGTTCGACCGGCTGCTGGTCGCGCAGGCTCGCAGCGAGGGTGCCGAGCTGGTCAGCGCCGACCCGCGCCTCGCGGACTACGGCGTCTCCGTGGTCTGGTGCGGCCGTTGCGGGTCGCGTCGCGGGCGCGTCCCGGCGGCGCGTCGCCAGTAGGCTGGCGCCGGTGACCGTCCAGATCCGTCCCGTCCGCGGCAAGCGCGACCTCCGGGCGTTCATCGACCTCCAGTACCGGCTCTACGACCGGAAGGCGCAGCCGCACTGGGTGCCGCCGCTGCGGCTCATGATCCGCCAGCAGCTCGATCG
>JALRCL010000790.1 GCA_023268575.1 Patulibacter sp. | reverse complement strand
CGGCCGGCCTCGGAGCCGATGTTGATGATCCGGCCGTACTTCGCCTCCTGCATCGCGGGCAGGGCGGCCTTCGTCACGGCGAACATGCCCAGCAGGTTCACGCCGACGACGCGCTGCCAGCGCTCGGGCGTCGTGTCGGTGAACCAGCCCGGATCGTCGAAGCCGGCGTTGTTCACGAGCACGTCGAGCCGACCGGCCTCGCGCACGACGCGGTCGGCCTGCTCGAGGTCGCCGATGTCGACCTGCACGGCCTCGCCGCCGATCTCGGCGGCGATCTCCTCCGCGACGTCGAGCGTCCGGTTGGCGACGATCACGTGCGCGCCCTCGGCGGCCAGCCGACGGCTGATCCCCGCGCCGATCCCCCGCGCTCCCCCGGTGACCAGCGCCCGGCGTCCGTCCAGCATGCCCATGTGGTGCTCCTCGGTCCTCTGGTTCTCGGTCGGGCGTCAGCCCAGGTCGGCGCCGACGGCCAGGCGGCGGCGCAGCAGCGGGGCGACGCGATAGCGCTCCTCGCCGAGCTCGCGGTGCAGCGCGTCGAGGATCGCCACGACGTGCGGCAGCCCGAGGGCGGCGGACCAGGCGATCGGCCCGCGCGGGTGGTTCACGCCGAGGCGCATCCCGGCGTCGACGTCCTCCGGGGTGGCGTCGCCCTGGCCGATGAGGAACGCCGCCTCGTTGATGAGCTGCGCGACGACCCGGCCCAGCGCGAGGCCCGGCGCGTCGGCGACGCGCTCGACGTGCCGGCCGATGCCGGTGATCAGCGCCTCGAGCCGCTCGAGCGCCTCCGGGGTGGTCGCCTCGGTCGCGGTCACCTCGATCAGGCGGGAGCCGGCCAGCGGCGCCACCGCGTGGAACCCGGCGGCCTGCGGGTCCAGGGCATGCAGCGACCCCCGGGCCAGCAGCACGGCGCGCGGCCCGGCGGGCAGCGCGCCCTCGCTCGCCTCCAGCCGCAGGTCGAGCGTCAGCCACGGCTCGTCGCCGGCGGCCTCCGGCGCGCCGTCGGCGCCCAGGACCGCGAAGCCCGCGTCGGCGATCGCCGAGCGCAGCTCGTCCGCGAGCGGGATCGAGCCGACGACCGCGACCACGCGGCCCGCGCCGCCGCCGGCCTCCGGCGCCGGGGCGTCCTCCGGGCGGTGCGGGGCGCCGTCCGCGTAGGCGTACCAGCCGCGGCCGGTCTTGCGGCCGAGGTGCCCGGCCTGGATCTTGCGGGCCTGCAGCGGCGAGGGCTGGAAGCGCGGCTCGCCGAACGTCTGGCGGTAGAAGCCCTCGGCGACGGCGTGGTTCGTCTCGATGCCGATGAGGTCCATGAGCTCGAACGGGCCCATCCGGAACCCGGCGCCCAGGCGCATGACCCGGTCGAGCTGCTCGACGGTGCCGATCCGGGCCTGGAGCAGGCGCAGCGACTCCAGCGAGTACGGGCGGTTCACGCGGTTGACGAGGAACCCGGCCACGTCGGCGGCGTCGACGACGTGCTTGCCCATCGCCTCGCCGGTCGCACGGGCGATCGCGAGCGCCTCCTCCGAGGACCCCTCGCCCGCCACGACCTCGACGAGCTTCATCACCGGCGCGGGGTTGAAGAAGTGGAAGCCGACGACCCGCTCGGTGCCCGGCGTCGACGCCGCGATCTCGGTGACCGACAGCGACGACGTGTTCGTCGCGAGCACGGCGTCCGGCGCGACGATCCCCGCGAGCTTGCCGAAGAGGTCGAGCTTGATCTCGAGCCGCTCGGGGGCGGCCTCGATCACGAGGCCGGCGGGCGCGAGGTCCTCGAGCGTCGGGGCCGCCTCGATCCGCCCGGTGATCTCCGCGACCTCCTCGGCGGTCCGCTTCCCCTTCGCCACGAGGCGGTCGAGGCCCTTGGCGATGCCGGCGATCCCGCGCTCCAGCGCCTCGGGCACCGGGTCGTGCAGGAGCGTCCGCGCCCCGGCCTGCGCGGCGAGCTGCGCGATCCCGGCGCCCATCGTGCCGGCGCCGATGACGGCGATCGTGTCGGGGACGCGCGCGCTCATGGGCGGAGCGTACCGGCGGATCGCGGTCCTGCGCGGCTTGCCCACACACCATGTCCAGACGGCTCGTTGCGATCCGGATACGATCAGGGAGATGTCGAGCGCCGAGAGCACCGCACCGCCGACCGAGGCCGCGCCGCCGGTCGTGCTCGCCGAGCGCGACGGTGCGATCGGGCGGATCACGCTGAACCGCCCGGAGGCGCGCAACGCGATCACGACGGAGGTCGGCCAGGAGCTCGAGCGCGCGCTGCGCGAGCTCGGGGGCGACCCGTCGGTCTCGGTGATCGTCATCCGCGGCGCCGACGGCTGCTTCTCCGTCGGCGGCGACTTCCACCACCTCGAGGCGCTGCGGACCGCCGACGACGCGCGCGAGGCGCTGCGGGGCCTCTTCGTCGCCTTCCGGCGGGCCTGCGACCTCATCGCCGAGCTGCCCGTGCCGGTCGTCGCCGCCGTCGAGGGCTACGCGATGGCGGGGGGCTTCGAGCTCATCCAGTCCTCGGACATCGCGATCGTCCGCGAGGACGCGAAGCTCGCCGACAACCACTCGAACTTCGGCCAGGTGCCCGGCGGCGGCTCGTCGCAGCGGCTCGCCCGCCTCGTCGGGCGCCCGCGGGCGCTGGGGCACATCCTCACCGGCGATCGGCTGAGCGGCAAGCAGGCCGCCGAGTGGGGCCTCGTCTACCGCGCCGTCCCGGCCGAGGAGTTCGACGCCGCCGTCGAGGCGCTGCTCGAGCAGCTCGCCGGCAAGGACCGCGCCGCGATCGCCCGCACGAAGGGCCTCGTCCGCGGCGGCCTCGACGGTCCGCTCGCCGACGGCCTGGACCGCGAGCTGGAGACGGTGCTCGATCACCTCTCCGGCGAGGAGGCCGCGGCCGGCATCGGCCGCTTCACCAACCGCTGACGGCCGGCGCCTGGTCCGTGGCGACGCCCCCGCGTCCGCCCGGTCCGGCACGCGGCCCGACCCCGATCCCGACGACGCCAGGAGTCGACCCGATGAGCACCACGACCGACGAGATCACCACCGAGGCGCTGATCGCCGACGCCGCCGTCCTGCTCGACCTCGAGTCGACCGGCGTCGCGCGGATCCGGCTGAACCGCCCCGACGCCGCCAACGGGATGAGCGTCCCGTTCCTCGAGGCCCTGAACGCCGCCATCCTCCGCTGCCTCGAGGATCAGCGCGTCCGCGCCGTCCTGCTGACCGGCGAGGGCAAGCACTTCTGCGCCGGGGGCGACATCCGCGACTTCGCCTCGAAGGGCGAGGGGCTGCCGGACTACCTGCGCGTGGCCACCACGCTGCTGCAGACGGCCGCCTCGGGCCTCATGCGCCTGCAGGCGCCGGTGATCGCGGCCGTCCACGGCTTCGCCGCCGGCGGTGGCGGACTCGGTCTCGTCTGCGCGGCGGACCTCGTCTACGCCGGCGAGTCGACGAAGTTCATGTCGGCCGCCACGCGTGCCGGGATGGCGCCGGACGCCGGCACCTCGGTGACGCTGTCGCGGATCGTCGGCTTCCGTCGAGCGATGGAGATCGTCCTGGCCGACCGCGTCCT
>JALRCL010000675.1 GCA_023268575.1 Patulibacter sp. | reverse complement strand
GGGGCGGCCGCCGAGCTGCGCCAGGCGTACCGGGTGAACCCCTACGACATCAACGGCCTCAAGGAGGCGCTGCTGGAGGTCGTCAACTACCTCGAGCACTACGGGCTGCTGCGCCAGAAGCGCGGCGACGGGACCGACCGCTACGAGCGCTGCCAGCCGCACCACAGCTGGAACAGCAACAACGTCGCGTCGAACGTCTTCCTCTACCACCTGCAGCGCCACAGCGACCATCACGCCCACCCGCTGCGCCGCTACCAGGCGCTGCGCCACTTCGACGAGGCGCCGGAGCTCCCGACGGGCTACGCCGGGATGATCGTGCTGGCGCTCTTCCCGCCGCTCTGGCGGCGGGTCATGGACCCGAAGGTCGTGGCCCACTACGGCGGCGACGTGACGCTCGCGAACGTCCAGCCGCGCAAGCGCGAGCGGTACCTGCGCCGCTACGGCGCGGCCCCTGCGGCCGGGACCGCCGCCGTGGCGGGGCCGGCGGCCGAGGCCCCCGTCGCGCCGGTCGTCGACGCGGCCGCGGCCCACCGCTGCCCGGAGTGCGGCTACGTCTACGAGGCGGCGGCCGGCGACCCGCGCGAGGGCTTCCCGCCCGGGACCCCGTGGGAGGCCATCCCCGACGGCTGGACGTGCCCCGACTGCGGCGTGGAGGACAAGCGCTCGTTCGTGCCGGTCGTGGGCGCCGCGGCCGGGGCGTGAGCCCGACCCGGCGGGCGGCCGGACCGCCCGCCGGGCGACGCCCGCGCGGCGGGCCGCGCAGGATCCCGGCGACCGCCGGACCGCTCGCGATGCGCGGGGCCGGCGGCCCGGGGACGCCGGTGGCCCGCGGGCTCGCGGGCCGACGGGTAGCCTCGGGGGCACGCATGGCGTCCGCACCCCGCAGCCCCTCCTACGCCGAGGCGACGCGGACGCTGCTGCGCAGCACGTTGCTGGAGGCCGCGCGCGAGCTCGCGTCCGAGCGCTCGTGGCGCGAGGTCACGATGGCGGCGATCGCCGGGCGCGCCGGGGTCAGTCGCCAGACGCTCTACAACGAGTTCGGCTCGCGCGGCGCGCTGAGCGAGGCCCTCGTCCTGCACGAGGTCGACCGCTTCGTCGGCGCGGTCGCCGACACGATCCGTCGTGGCGTCGGGGATCCTGCCGCCGCGATCGCCGGTGCGCTGGGGATCTTCCTCCACGCCGCCGCCGAGGACCCGGTCGTGCGCGCGCTGCTGGCCGAGGACGGCGGCCGTGAGGAGCTCCTCCCGCTCGTGACCGCCGAGGGCCGCCCGCTGCTCGAGCACGCGACCGAGGCGCTGGCCGCGCTCGTCCGCGAGACCTGGCCGTTCGTCGCCGAGGGCGAGTCCCGCTTCCTCGCCGAGACGATCGTCCGCCTCGCGATCTCCTACGTCGTCCTGCCGGTCGACCGGATCGCGCCGACCGTCGAGGGCGTGACCGCGCTCATCCGCCCGTACGTCACCGAGCTGCTCGCGCGGACCGGCGACGACGCGGCCGCCGCCTGAGCGCCGTCCGTCCGCGCCGTCCCCCGCGCACCACCGGGGGCGTCGCGCGCTCGAGCGACGTCCGGGTCCGGGTGCGCGGCCGGCGGATCAGAGCCGCGCGGCGAGCTCGGTGCCCTGCTTGATCGCGCGCTTCGCGTCGAGCTCGGCGGCGACGTCGGCACCGCCGATGAGGTGCGGCTCCACGCCGGCGGCGCGCAGCGGCTCGAGCAGGTCGCGGCGGGGATCCTGGCCGGCGCAGAGCACGACGTGGTCGACGTCGAGCACGAGCGACCGGCGGGCGTCCTCGCCCCGCTCGGGGTCGGGCAGCGTGACGTGCAGGCCGTCGTCGTCGATCCGCTCGTACGTCGCGCCGGCGTAGAGGCGGACCTGCTGCTGGGCGAGTGCCGCGCGGTGGACCCAGCCGGACGTCTTGCCGAGGCCGGCGCCGAGCTTCGACGTCTTGCGCTGCAGCAGGTGGACCTCGCGGACCGGCGGCGCCTGCACCGGGGCGACGACGCCGCCGCGGGCCTCGGCCGGATCGGCGACGCCCCACTGCGCCTGCCAGGCGGCGAGGGCCTCGTCCGCGCTCTCCGGCTCTCCGGCGTGGACGAGCAGCTCGCAGACGTCGTAGCCGATCCCGCCCGCGCCGATCACCGCGACGCGCCGCCCGATCGGGACCGCGCCCGTGATCGCGTCCGCGTAGGCGACGACCTTCGGGTGGTCGACGCCGGGGATCGCCGGGGTGCGCGCGGCGACGCCGGTGGCCAGGACGACCTCGTCGTACCCGGCCAGCAGCTCGGGCGTCGCCTCGGTGCCCAGCCGCAGCGTCACGCCGGTCCGGGCGATCCGGCGGTCGAAGTAGCGCAGCGTCTCGGCGAACTCGCCCTTGCCCGGGATCCGGCGGGCGAGGTTGAACTGCCCGCCGATCGCCGCGTCGCGCTCGAGCAGCTCGACGGCGTGCCCGCGCTCCGCGAGCGTCGTCGCGCACGCCAGGCCGGCCGGACCGGCGCCGACGACGGCGATCCGCCGCGGCTGCGCCGTCGGCGCGATCCGCAGCTTCGTCTCGTGCGCGGCGCGCGGGTTGACGAGGCAGCTCGCGGTCTTCTTGCGGAACGTGTGATCCAGGCACGCCTGGTTGCAGGCGATGCAGGTGTTGATCTCGTCCGCGCGGCCGGCAGCGGCCTTCGCCACCCACTCGGGGTCGGCGAGCAACGGCCGGGCCAACGAGACCATGTCGGCGGCGCCGGAGGCCAGGAGCTCCTCGGCCTGGTCGGGCATCGCGATCCGGTTCGACGCGACGACCGGGATCGAGACCTCCGGACGGAGCTTCGCCGTCGCCCAGGCGAACGCGCCGCGCGGGACCGACGTGACGATCGTCGGCACGCGCGCCTCGTGCCAGCCGATCCCGGTGTTCAGGATCGTCGCGCCGGCGCCCTGCACCTCCTGCGCGAGCGCGACGACCTCGTCCCAGCTCTGCCCGTCGGGAACGAGGTCCAGCAGCGACAGGCGGTAGACGAGGATGAAGTCCTCGCCCACGGCCTCGCGCACCCGGCGGACGACCTCGACCGGGAACCGGCGGCGGCGCTCGGCGGTGCCGCCCCACTCGTCCTGGCGGAGGTTCGTCCGCGGCGCGAGGAACTGGTTCAGGAGGTAGCCCTCCGAGCCCATGATCTCGACGCCGTCGTAGCCCGCCTCGCGGGCGAGCGCGGCCGCCTTGGCGAAGTCGTCGATCGTCCCGAGGACCTCCTCGCCGCTCATGCCCTTCGCACCGAACGGCGTGATCGGCGAGCGCGTCGTGGACGCCGAGCGCGACCACGGGTGGTAGGCGTAGCGCCCCGCGTGCAGGAGCTGGAGGGCGATCTTGCCGCCCTCCGCGTGGACGGCGTCGGTGATCCGGCGGTGGCGTCGGGCGGTGCGCGACGACGTCATGTCGCCGGCGAGCGGCAGCAGCCAGCCGGTCCGGTTCGGGGCGTACCCGCCCGTGACGATCAGCCCGACGCCGCCGCGGGCGCGCTCGGCCGCGTAGGCCGCCAGGCGGCCGGTGTCCCAGGCCCGGTCCTCGAGGCCCGTGTGCATCGAGCCCATGAGCACGCGGTTGCGGAGCGTCGTGAAGCCGAGGTCGAGCGGTGCCAGCAGGTGCTCGTACATTCCTACCGACGGTAGCACCCGATCGGCCGGAGCGTTGCGAATCGCTACCCTGCCGTCCGTCGCCCGCGGTGGGTCCGCCCGGCGTCGCGCTCGCGCTCGCGGCCCCCGCGCACGCTCCGGCCGGACGCCATGTTCGCCCGCGCGACCCGTGTACGTCGTCGTCGGGAGGTGTAGGTTCGCCGCTGAGGACGCCCCTGCGCATGCTCGATCGACCGCCCCACCACCTGCCCCGAGGGACCCGACCGTGAAGCTCGTGCCCGACGCGATCACCCGTCCCGGCGTGCGGCTCGGCGCCGCCGCCCAGAACGCGCTGGAGGTCGTCCGCTTCGGCGGGCTCGACGCGGGCGAGGACGAGCACGCCCCGTACGAGGTCGTCGCCTCCACCCGCCTCTTCCGGCTGCGGCGCTACTTCCCCGACGCGCAGCCCGCCGAGGACGGCGCGGCCCGCCCGGCGATCGTCCTCGTCCCGCCGATGATGCTCTCGGCCGAGATCTGGGACGTCGCGCCGACCTCGAGCGCCGTGACGTCGCTGCACGAGCACGGCATGGACCCGTGGGTCGTGGACTTCGGCGCGCCGGACCAGGAGGAGGGTGGCCTGGAGCGCACGCTCACCGACCACGTCGTCGGCGTGAGCGACGCGATCGACCGGGTGCTGGAGATCGTCGACGGCGACGTCCACCTCGGCGGCTACAGCCAGGGCGGCATGTTCTGCTACCAGGCGGCCGCCTACCGCCGGGCGAAGGGCCTCGCGAGCCTCATCACCTTCGGCAGCCCGGTCGACATCGGCCGCAACCTGCCGCTCGGGATCCCCGAGCGCGTCGCCTCGGGCGCCGCCGGGGTGCTCGCCGACGTCTTCGACTCGCGCCCGCTGCCGGCGTGGGCGTCGAGCACCGGCTTCAAGCTCCTGGACCCGGTGAAGGACGTCCGCTCGCGGATCGACTTCCTGCTCCAGCTCCACGACCGCGAGGCGCTGCTGCCGCGCGAGCGCCAGCGCCGGTTCCTCGGCGGCGAGGGCTTCGTCGCCTGGTCCGGTCCGGCGATCGCCGAGCTCCTGCGGCAGTTCGTCGCGCACAACCGGATGGTCTCCGGGGGGTTCGTCATCGAGGACCGCCTCGTGACGCTCGCCGACATCACGTGCCCGGTGCTCGCCTTCGTCGGCGAGGTCGACCAGATCGCCCAGCCGCCCGCCGTCCGCGCGATCGCCTTCGCCGCGCCGCGCGCGGAGGTCTACGAGCAGCCGCTCACCGCCGGGCACTTCGGCCTCGTCGTCGGCGGCCAGGCCTCGACGGTCACCTGGCCGACGGTCGCCGCGTGGATGAGCTGGCGCGCCGGTCGCGGCGAGCGGCCCGACGTCACGCCGCTGACCGCCGACGGCCCGCCGCCCTCGACGGAGCCGGCCGGCCCGGGGATCGGGACGAGCATCGAGCTCGCCGGCTCCGTCGGCCTCGGGCTGGCGCGCACCGTCCGTCACCGCCTGCGCCGCGCCGCCCGTGGCGTGCGGGAGCTCGCCACGGAGGCCGCCAGCCAGGTCCCGCGCCTCTTCCGCCTGGAGCAGATCCAGCCTCAGACGCGGATCTCGCTGGGCCTGCTGCTCGAGGAGCAGGCCGCCCGGCAGCCCGACGGCGTGCTCTTCCTCTTCGAGGACCGCGCGCACACGCACGCGGCGGTCGGCACCCGGATCGACAACATCGTCCGCGGGCTGATCTCCGTCGGCGTCCGGCAGGGGCAGCACATCGGCGTGCTCATGGAGCCGCGGCCGAGCGCCCTGGCGACCGTCGCGGCGCTCAGCCGCCTGGGCGCCGTGGTCGTGCTCATGCGCCCCGACGGTGCGCTGGCCCGCGAGGCGCAGCTCGGCCAGATCGAGCGGATCGTCTGCGATCCGGAGCTCGCCGAGACGGCGAGCGCGGAGCTCGACGTCGAGGTGCTCGTGCTCGGCGGTGGCGGCCAGGACCGCGACCTCGGCCCGCACGTCGTCGACATGGAGCGGATCGATCCCGACCGGGTCGACGTGCCCGGCTGGTACGCCCCGAACCCGGGCCGTGCCGTCGACCTGGCGTTCATCACCTTCACCGGCGAGGGCGACCGCACGCGCGCCAAGCGGATCACGAACCACCGCTGGGCGCTATCGGCGTTCGGCACGGCGACCGCGGCGGCGCTGTCGCCGTCGGACACGGTCTACGCCGTGACCCCGCTGCACCACCCGTCGGGCCTCATGATGAGCGTCGGCGGCGCGGTCGCCTCGGGCGCGCGGATCGCGCTGGCGCGCCGGTTCGAGCCGGAGATCTTCTGGGACGAGGTCCGCCGCTACGGGGTGACGGTCGTCTCGTACACGTGGGCGCTGCTGGACCCGCTGACCTGCGCGCCGCGCAACCCCGCCGAGCGCCATCACCCCGTGCGGCTCTTCATCGGCTCGGGCATGCCGCGCGGCGTCTGGCGGCGGGTCGTGGAGCGGTTCGGCACCGGCACGGGCGGGCGCGCCCGGGTGCTCGAGTTCTACGCGTCGACCGAGGGCGACGCGGTGCTCGTGAACGTCTCCGGGGCGAAGCCCGGATCGAAGGGCCGCCCCCTGCCGGGCAGCGCCGAGGTCCGCCTGGCGGCCTGGGACCCGGACGCCCAGGGCCTCATCGAGGGCCCGGACGGCTTCGTCCTGCCGGCGAAGCCGGGGGACGTCGGCATGCTCCTGACCCGCGTGCGCACCGGCGTGGAGGTCGCGCCCGGCCACCCGGTCCGCGGCGTGTTCGCGCGCGGCGACGCGTGGCACGTCACCGGGGACCTCTTCCGCGTGGACCTCGACGGCGAGTTCTGGCTCGTGGACCACGGGAAGGCGGCGATCCGGACCGACCACGGTCCGGTCTACGCGTTCCCGATCCAGGACGCGCTCGGCGACGTCCCGGCGATCGGCCTGGCGGTGACCTACCCGCTCGTCGACGCCGACGGGCAGCCGCTCGCGGTCACCGCCGTGACCGTCCGGGCGGGGGAGGAGCTCACCGCCGACGACCTCAACGCCGCGCTCTCCGGCGTGGCGGCCGACCTGCGGCCGGACCTCATCCACGTCATCGACGAGGTCCCGCTGTCGACCTGGTCGCGCCCGCTGACCGAGCCGCTGCGCGCGCAGGGCCTGCCGCCCGCGGACCGGTCGTGGCGGCTGGCCGACGACGGCTCGTACGTCGCGGCGGCCGAGGTGCCCTCCGACGCCGCCCCGGTGAGCGCGGACTGAGCCTGGGGCCTCCGATCCTCGGGCCGCCGCGCGACCGAGGATCGGGGACCGGACGTCATCCCCTGGTCCCGGCCGTCCTCGGGCGTCCGGTCCGCCCGCGCCGGCGTCTTGACCCCGCGGCGCGTCCGGTGCTCGGTGGATCCGGGCCGTGGCGCGTCCCGCGCCCCCGCGGGACGCCGTCGGGCGTGCGCTACAACCGATCGACGACCGCGCTCCGCTCGGCGCGCGGCGCTCGACCACGGAGCAGCACCCATGTCCACGATCGGCCTGATCGGCGCCGGGAACATCGGCGGCAACCTCGCGCGGCGCTTCGCCGCCGCCGGCCACGACGTGCGGATCTCGAACTCGCGCGGACCCGAGACGCTGGCGGCGCTCGCCGAGGAGATCGGCGCCACGGCCGTCGCGGCGACCGAGGCCGCCGACGGGGCGGACGTCGTCGTCGTGACGATCCCGCTCGTCCGCGTGCCGGACCTGCCGGCGGGGATCCTCGACGGCGCCGCGCCCGACGTCGCGGTGATCGACACGAACAACTACTACCCGCAGCAGCGCGACGGGCGGATCGCCGAGATCGAGGACGGGACGCCGGAGAGCGCCTGGGTCGCCGCGCAGCTCGGCCACACGGTGGTCAAGGCGTTCAACGGCGTGTACGCCCAGCGGATCCTCGACGTCGGCGCGCCGGGCGCCAGCGGGTTCGCGATCCCGGTCGCCGGGGACGACGCCGCGGCGAAGGACCGGGTCTTCGCGCTGGTGCGCGAGATCGGCTTCGATCCCGTCGACGCGGGCGGCCTCGCGGACTCCTGGCGCCAACAGCCGGGCAGCCCGAGCTACGGCGCGGAGCTCGACGCCGACGGCCTGCGGGCGGCGCTGGCGGCGGCGAGCCCCGAGCGGACGGCGGACTGGCGCGCCTGATCGCGGGGCGGCCGAAGCGTCGGCCGTCAGGTGCGGATGCCGTCGAGCAGCAGGTCGACGAACCCGTCGGCGACCTGCTGCGCGCTCAGGCGCCCGCCGCGCCGGAACCACAGGACGCTGTGGTTCACCATCCCGAGCAGGCCGAGCGCCGTCAGCCCGGGGTCGTCGAGGCGCAGCTCCCCGTCGGCGACCCCCTGCTCCAGGACCGTCGTCAGGAGCGCCTCGAACGCGTCGCGGTCGCCGCGGACCTCGTCCCAGGAGGGATCCTGCTCGAGCGTGTGGCGCTCCTGGAGGAACACGGTGACGTGGTCCTGGTGCTGCTCGACGTGCGTCATCCAGAGCCGCGTGAGCGCGCGCAGGCGCTCGATCGCCGTCGCGGGCGCGTCGGGGCCGTCGACGATCGGCCGCGCCTGCTCCAGCAGCGGCGCCATGAGGTCCGCGAGGACCCGGCTGAGGAGCTCCGGCTTGGAGCCGATGTAGTGGTAGAGGCCGCCGCGGGTCAGGCCCGTCGCCGCGATGAGGTCGTCGATCGAGGTGCCGTGGTAGCCGTGCCGCGCGAGCACGCCGGCGCAGGTGTCGAGCACCTCCCGCTGGCGCTCGTCGTAGCGCTCGCGCAGGTGGGGCTTCTTCGGCGGGGCGGCCATCGGCTCTCGGGAACGGTACGCGGGGCGGCGCGGGAGCGCCCGGCGAACGACCTGCTTGAAATTTAGACCGTTCGTTCGGTACAAGTCCAGCATGGATCTGGATCTGCCCGACGACGTGCGCGCGCTGCAGGCCGTCGTCCGCGACTTCGCGCGCCAAGAGGTCGCCCCGGTCGCCGAGGAGCTCGACCGCGAGAAGCGCTTCCCCTACGAGCTCGTCGCGAAGATGGGCGAGCTCGGCTGGATGGGGATTCCGTTCCCGGAGGAGGTCGGCGGCGCCGGGGGCACGTCGCTGCAGTACGCCGTCGCCGTGGAGGAGCTCACGCGGGTCGACTCGTCCGTGGCGATCACGATGTGTGCCCACACGTCGCTGGGGACGCAGCCGATCTACCTCTTCGGCAACGACGCGCAGAAGGAGCGCTACCTGCCGGACCTCTGCGCGGGGCGCAAGCTCGGGGCGTTCGGCCTGACCGAGCCCGGGGCCGGCAGCGACGCGGGCAACACCGCCACGCGCGCCCGGCAGGAGGGCGACGAGTGGGTGATCGACGGCGCGAAGCAGTTCATCACGAACGCCGGGACCGACGTCTCGGGCGTCGTGTCGCTCACCGCGGTCACGGGGGAGGGCGCCGACGGCGGCAAGGAGGTCTCGGCCTTCGTCGTGGAGAACGGGACCCCCGGCTACGAGCCCGGCGCGCCGTACCGCAAGATGGGGTGGAACGCGTCGGACACGCGCCCGCTGAGCTTCGACGGCTGCCGCGTGCCGGCCGAGAACCTGCTGGGGCCCCGCGGCCACGGCTTCAAGCAGTTCCTGCAGATCCTCGACATCGGCCGGATCGGCGTCGCGGCGATGGGCCTCGGCCTCGCCCAGGGCGCGCTGGACGAGGCGGTCGCCTACGCGAAGGAGCGCGAGGCGTTCGGCCAGTCGATCGGGAAGTTCCAGGCGATCCAGATCAAGCTCGCGGACATCGCGACGGAGATCGAGGCCGCCCGCCTGCTCGTCTACAAGGCGGCGGCGCTGAAGGACGCCGGGCGCGACTTCTCGCTCACCGCCGCGCAGGCGAAGTACAAGACCGGTCGGTTGGCCGTCCGGGCGGCCGAGGACGCGGTCCAGATCCACGGCGGCTACGGCTATGTCAACGAGTACGCCGTCGAGCGCTACTACCGCGATGCCAAGCTTGCCTCCATTACCGAGGGTACGAGCGAGATCCAGCAGATGATCATCGCTCGCGATCT
>JALRCL010000977.1 GCA_023268575.1 Patulibacter sp. | reverse complement strand
CTTCCGCGACGTCCTCGACGGGCTGCTGGGCGGCGTCACGCTGTCGCGCTTCGCCCAGGGCCTCGACACGGTGATCGGCGGCCTGTCCGGCGGCGAGCGCCGGCGGATCGCCCTCGCGCAGGCGCTGACGCTCGAGCTCGACCTGCTGCTGCTCGACGAGCCGACGAACCACCTCGACGTCGAGGGCGTCGACTGGCTCGCCCGCCACCTCGCCGCGCGCCGCAGCGCGCTGGCGGTCATCACCCACGACCGCTGGTTCCTCGACGCGGTCTGCACCCACACGTGGGAGGTCACCGACGGCGACGTGCACCAGTACGAGGGCGGCTATGCGGCCTACGTGCTGGCCCGCGCCGAGCGCGACCGCCAGGCGGCGGCTGCCGACGCCCGCCGCCGGCAGCTCCTGCGCAAGGAGCTCGCGTGGCTGCGGCGCGGTCCGCCGGCCCGGACGTCGAAGCCGAAGTTCCGGATCGACGCGGCCAACGAGCTGATCGCCGACGAGCCGCCCGCGCGCGACGGCGTCGAGCTGCTGCGCTTCGCCAGCGCGCGGCTCGGCAACACCGTGCTGGAGGCCGAGGACGTCGTCGTGCGTCGCGGCGAGCGAACCGTCCTGCGCGGCGTCACCTGGCGCCTGGGGCCCGGCGACCGCGTCGCCCTCGTCGGTGTCAACGGCGCCGGCAAGTCGACGCTCGTGCGCACCCTCGCGGGCGAGATCGAGCCGGAGTCCGGGACCGTCGAGCGCGGCAGCACGGTCCGGCTCGGGATGCTGTCGCAGGACACGATCGAGGTCCGCGGCGACCTCATGGTCATCGAGGCGCTCGAGGAGGTCCGCGGCGTCGCGACGACGAGCGAGGGCGAGGAGCTGACGGCCGGCTCGCTCGCCGACCGGTTCGGCTTCCGCGGCGCGAAGGGCCGGACGCTCGTGCGCGACCTCTCCGGCGGCGAGCGGCGCCGGCTGCAGCTCATGCGCGTGATGCTCGCCGAGCCGAACGTCCTGCTGCTCGACGAGCCGACGAACGACCTCGACATCGACACGCTCACCGCGCTGGAGGACCTGCTGGACCGCTGGCCGGGGACGCTCGTGATCGTCAGCCACGACCGCTACGTCGTCGAGCGCGTCTGCGACGACGTCTACGGCCTCGCCGAGGACGGCTCGATCCAGCACCTGCCCGGCGGCATCGAGCAGTACGTGGCCGAGCGACGGGCGGCCGAGGAGCGCGGTCGCGACGCGGTCGCCACGGCCCGCCCCGTCGCCGGCGGCGAGAAGCGCGGGGCCGTCGTGCGCGCGGCGCGCAAGGAGGTCGCGCGGCTCGAGCGGCAGATCGAGAAGCTCGGCGCCCGTGCGGAGGAGCTCCAGGAGGAGATGACCGCGGCGGTCAGCGACCACGTTCGGTTGCGGGAGCTCCAGGCCGAGCTCGCCGACCTCGTCGCGGAGCGCGAGCAGGCCGAGTCGGACTGGCTCGAGCAGTCCGAGCTGCTCGAGGACGCGTGACCGTCGCGGGCGGTCAGGCGGCGCCCTGCCCCCAGGAGCGCCGCCGGAGCGACCGGCGAGGCGCCGCTCAGCCGGTCACGTCGCGACCGATCAGGGCCCGCGCGATGACCCACTGCAGGACCTCGTTGGCGCCTTCGAAGATCTCGAGGACCTTCGCGTCGCGGAACAGCTCCTCGAGCTGGAAGGTCTCGCCCGTCGCGGCGATCTCCCGAGCGAACCCGTAGCCGCCGAAGACCTGCACCGCGTCGCGCGCGACGTCGTTGGCGAGCTTCGTCGCGAACTGCTTGGCCATCGACGCCTCCGGCTCCCCGGACCGGTCCCCCCGGTCCAGGCGCACCGCCGCCTTCTGGTAGAGCGCCCGTGCCGCCTCGAGGTGGGTGGCGTGGTCGGCCAGGCGGTACTGCCAGTGCTGCATCTCCCCCAACCGCTTGCCGAAGAGCACGCGCGAGCGGACCCGCTCCACCGCCAGGTCGAGCGCCTTCTGGGCGACGCCGACGCCGGCCGCCGCGATCCCGACCCGGCCGGCGGCCAGCGACGCGAGCGCCGCGCCCAGGCCCTTGCCGGGCGCGCCGAGGACGCGCTCCTCCGGCACGAGGACGTCCTCGAACACGATGTCGGCGGTGATCTGGCCGCGGTGCCCGAGCTTGCGGTCGGGCGCGCCGACCGTCACGCCGTCGGCGCGCATGTCCACGAGGAGAAACGTCAGCGCGGGCTCGTCGCCGTCGCGGCACAGCACGCAGCACCAGTCCGCCACGACGGAGTTCGTGATCCAGCGCTTGCGGCCGCTGATGCGGAAGCCGCCGTCGACGCGCCGGGCCACCGTCCGCAGCGCCGTCGGCGTCAGGTCGCTCGAGGCATCGGGCTCGGTGGTGGCGAAGGAGAACGCCGAGGAGCCGGAGACGAGCGACGGCAGGACGAGCTCCTGGACCTCCGGCCGCGCGAACGACAGGGCGCGCGCGTTGAGGATGCACTGACCGTCGTAGACCCCCGCCATCGAGGAGGACTCGTAGGCGATCTCCTCCGTGACGAGGCAGGTCGCGAGCATCGCGTGCTCGAGCCCCGCGCCGTGCGGCTCGGGGAACGGCACCGCGAAGAGCCCGTCGCCGGCCAGGCCGCGGAAGGCCTCCCAGGGGAACGCGTCGGCGGACTCCTCCATCGCCCCGATCTCGCGGGCGACCGGGGCGAGGTGGCGCGCGACCGACGTCCGCGCGAGCTCCCGGACGTGGGCGACGTCGTCGGGCAGGAACACGTCGTGCCAGGTGCGGTCCTGCGTGCGCGGCGGGGTCCCGCCGGTGGTCGAGCTCGTCATGCCCCGAAGCCTGCGGCCCGCGCGGCGCGGCGTGCACCGTCCGTTCGGGACAGGTTCCTCTCCCGGTCGGCCGCGCCGCGCCTGCCCGCCGCGGCTGCGACGCGCCGAGGAGTACCGTGCCGTGCCGATGGACGGCGCGACGATCGAGGACCTGCGGCGGGCGATCGAGCGCCTCCGCGGCCCCGCGAACCGGCGGGACCTCTGCGACGCGGCCGCGGGCGCGCTCACGGCGTGCCTCGGGTTCGGCCGCGGCCTCGTCCTCTGCACGGCCGACGAGCAGCCGCTGATGATCAGCGCCGCGGTCGCCGACGACCGAGCCGCCGCCGGGGCGCTCGTGGCCGAGGCCGCCGACCGCGGGCTCGCCCTGCCCGAGGACGGACCG
>JALRCL010000651.1 GCA_023268575.1 Patulibacter sp. | reverse complement strand
GTCGAGCAGCAGCAGCTCGGCGCCCTGCGCCAGGCCGCGGGCGACGAACGCCCGCTTGCGCTGGCCGCCGGAGAGCGCGCCGATCTGGCGGTCGGCGAGGTCGGTCAGCTCGACGCGCTCCAGCGCCTCCTCGACCGCGGTCCGGTCCTCGGGCCGCAGGCGTCGCTGCATCCCGAGGCGGCCGTAGCGGCCCATCGCGACGACCTCGCGCACCGAGACGGGGAACTGCCAGTCGACGTCCTCGCTCTGCGGGGCGTAGGCGACGCGCGCGTGGCGGCGCGCCTCGGCGGAGGTGCCGCCGAACAGCGCGACGGTCCCGGAGGTCGGCTTCACGAGTCCCATGAGCGCCTTGAAGAGCGTCGACTTGCCGGAGCCGTTCATGCCGATCAGGCCGTGGACGAGGCCCGGCTCGATCTCGAGGTCGACGCCCTCCAGCGCCGACGTGCGGCCGTAGCGGACGTGCAGCCCGTGGACGCGGACGGCGGGAACGTCGGTGCTCATCGGGACCTCGTGGTGGTTGCGGGACGGGGCGCCGGCGGCGCCCCGGCGGCGATCGCGATCGTCGGGCGGGCCGCCGGGCCGCGCGGGGGGAGCACGGCGGGGATCATCGGCGTGCGGGACGGTCGGGCGCGAGGCCGGCGGCGATCGTCTCGGCGTCGTGGCGCAGCAGGTCGAGGTACGTCGGCACCGGGCCGTCGGGGCCGGTGAGCGAGTCGACGTAGAGCGTCCCGGCCAGGCGCGAGCCGCCCTCGCGAGCGACCTGCTCCATGCCCTCGGGGCTCTGCGTGGACTCGCAGAAGACGCCGGGCACCTGCGACCGGCGGACGGTGCGGATCGTGCGAGCGATCTGCTGCGGCGTCGATTGCCGCTCGGCGTTCACCGGCCAGATGTACGCCTCGCGCAGGCCCAGGTCGCGGGCCATGTAGGAGAACGCGCCCTCGCAGGTGACGAGCAGCCGCTGCGCGGCCGGGACGCCGGCGAGGGCCTGCTTGACGCGGTCGCCCACCGCACGGATCCGGGCGACGTAGCGCGCCGCGTTGCGGCGGTAGGCGTCCGCGCCGGCGGGGTCGAGCTCGGTCAGCGCGCGTCGGATGTTGTCGACGTAGATCGCGGCGTTGTCGATCGAGGTCCACGCGTGCGGGTTCGGCTTGCCCGCGTACTCGTCGCTGGCGATGTTGATCGGCTCGACGCCCTCGCTGACCGTGACGCTGCGCGTGCGCGCCGTGCCGATGAACTGCTCGAACCAGCGCTCGAGGTTCAGGCCGTTCTCGAGCACGAGGTCGGCGCCGGCGGCCTTGCGCAGGTCGCGCGGGGTCGGCTCGTAGCCGTGGATCTCGGCGCCGGGGCGGGTCAGGGACTCGACCTGGACCCGATCGCCCGCGACCTCGCGCGCCATGTCGGCGATGACGGTGAAGGTCGTGAGGACCTGCAGCTCGCCGTCGTCGCGCGGATCGCCGCAGCCGGCGGCGACCAGCCCCGCCGCGAGCAGCCCGGCGAGCGCCATCACCCGTGACCGGGCCCTCCGCGTCCGAAGTTGAAGCACGCCAAAAAATCTATCAGGCGACCAAAACTCTGAGTCGCACCGTGCGTCAACGCACAGGGCGCAGTGCGTGCGCCACCGGTGCGACGGGCGTGCCCGGGCAGCAACCGGCGCCCCGATCGCGCACACGGCGGGGCGGGGCGGCACGCCCGACGCGCGGCGGGCGCCGTCCCGCGCGAGGCGAAGGGGGACGCGCGGCGGGCGCGGTCGTGCGTGCGCCGCTTCAGCGGGCGTCGAGCGTCGCGAGCAGCGCGTCGTCGAGCACGCGGTAGGCGCGGTCGACGTCGATGATGCCGGCGCGCAGGGAGGGCGCGAGGCCGTCGATGACCGTCGTGAGGAAGAGCGCGGCGCGGCCCGGGGCGACGCGCTCGTCGATCGACCCGTCGCCCCGACCCGCGTCGACGAGGCGCGCGGTGCGGTCGATCCAGGCCTGCTGGCGCGCACGCACGGCGGCGTGGATGCCGGGGGAGAACGTCGCGTGGGTCCAGAGCTGGTGCCACAGCTCGAGACCGTCGTCCGGCCGCTCGTCGGCGGAGATGCACCCGCGGAGGAACGCGACGAGCCGCTGCCGCCCACTGCCGGCACCGTCCGCGGTGGCGTCCAGGGCCTCGAGCGACCGCTCGTCGGCGCGCACGAACGCCTCGAGGATCAGCTCCTCCCGTGAACGGAAGTGGGTCGAGACGAGCGGCTGCGAGACGCCCGCCTCGTCGGCCACGTCGCGTATGCGGAACGCGTGCAGCCCGCGCGCGACGATGACCCGGGCGGCGGCGTCCAGGATCTCGGCGCGCCGCTCCGCGTGGCTCAGGCGTTGACGACCGGACGCTGGCACCGGCGGAGTATGGACTGGTGCGCGGCGTTTGACGACCCCTGCAGGGACAACTCGACCCCTGCTCCCCCGATCGGCCTCCGCCGACCGGGGGAGCCCCGTGGCGATCGCGGGTACCGTGATTCGAGGATGGCTGACGCGAAGGACCCCTCGAACGCCGCGATCGCCGATCTGCTCGACGAGCTCGGCGATCTCTACGAGCTCGACGGGGCGGTCGTGCACCGGGTGCTCGCGTACCGCAACGGGGCCAAGGCGATCCGCGAGGCGCCGCGGTCGGTGGCGGCGATGGTCCGCGCCGGCACGGTGACGGAGCTGCCCGGGATCGGGGCGACCCTCGAGGAGAAGCTCCGGGCGCTGCTGGAGACCGGCACCATCCCGGCGCTGGAGAAGCTCCGCGGCAAGCTCCCCGCCGGTCTCCTGCACATCACGCGACTTCCCGGCCTCGGCCCGAAGCGGGCGCGCAAGCTCCACGACGCGCTGGGCGTCGACGGCCCGGCGGCGCTGCGCGAGGCGATCGCCGCCCACCGGGTCCGCGAGCTGCCTGGGTTCGGCGCGAAGAGCGAGGAGCGGCTGCTCGCCGCCCTCGAGGCCGCCGGCGACGACCTCGAGGGGCCGGAGCGCCACCGCCTGGATCGCGCGCTGCAGGTCGGCGAGGCCCTCGTCGCCGCGCTGCGCGAGGTGCCGGGCGTCGATCGGGTCGAGCTCGCCGGCTCGGCGCGCCGCCGCGCGGACACGGTGAAGGACCTCGACGTCATCGCGACCGCGGAGGATCCGGCGGCGCTCCTGGCCGCGTTCCGCTCCTCCGACCTCGTCGCCGAGGTCGAGCGCGGGGGCGAGGCCGGCGCCCGCGGTACGACGCAGACCGGCATCGGGGTCGACCTGCGCGTCGTGGCGCCCGACCAGTTCGGCAACCTGCTGCAGCACTTCACGGGCTCCAAGGCGCACAACGTGGCGATCCGCGAGGCGGCGGTGAAGCGCGGGCTGCACGTCTCGGAGTACGGGATCCTCGACGACGCCACCGGCGAGAGCGAGCGGTTCGCACGGGAGGAGGACGTCTACGCCCGCCTCGGCCTGCCGTGGATCCCGCCCGAGCTGCGGGAGGACCGCGGCGAGCTGCGGCTCGCGGAGGTGCCGCGGCTGATCGAGCTCGAGGACCTGCGCGGGGACCTCCACATGCACACGACGGCCAGCGACGGTACGGCGAGCGTCCGCGAGATGGCGATCGCGGCCCGCGATCGCGGCCTGGAGTACGTCGCGATCACCGACCACTCCGCGAGCCACGGCTTCGGCAACGCCGTCTCCGCCGACGGGCTGCGCGAGCTCATCGCCGAGGTCCGCGCGGTCGATGGCGAGCTCGAAGGCATCACGGTGCTCGCCGGCAGCGAGGTGAACATCGGGACCGACGGGGCGCTCGACTATCCGGACGAGCTGCTCGCCGAGCTCGACTGGGTCGTGGCGTCGATCCACACCGCCTTCACGAGCGACCCGACCCGGCGGATCGTCGCTGCGTGCGAGCACCCGCTCGTCGACGTCATCGGCCATCCGACCGGACGCAAGCTCGGCCAGCGCACCGGCTACGACCTCGACCTCGACCGCGTCGTCGAGGCGGCGCGCGGCTCCGGCACGTTCCTCGAGATCAACGGCTCGCCGGCCCGGCGCGATCTGCACGAGGTCCACGCGCGCGCGGCGCGCGACGCAGGCGTCCTCCTGTGCATCGACTCCGACGCGCACCGGACCGACACGTTGGAGAACACGCGGTGGGGCGTCATGACCGCCCGCCGCGCGTGGCTCGCCGCGCAGGACGTCGCGAACACCCGGCCGTGGGTCGAGCTCCGGGCGCTGCGCAAGGGCGGCCGCTGAGCGCTGCGCGGCGGCGGTCCACCGGCGAACGGCCGAGGCGATCCGCGGAGGGGGCTCAGCCGGCCGGCGGCGACGGATCCGGGGGTGGGAGGTGCCCCTGCGCCCGCGCGACGGCGACGGCCTCGGCCCGCGTGCGGACCGCGAGTCGCCGGTACAGGCGCCAGACGTGCGTCTTCACGGTGTTCCGGCTGAGGAACAGCTCGGAGCCGATCTCGCTCAGGGTCAGGTCGGTCGCCAGCAGGACGAGCACCCGTCGCTCGGCGTCGCTCGGGGCGGAGCCGTGGAGCTCGTCGAGGGCCTCGGGGCCCCCGGCGGCCTGCGCCGTGGCGCGGGCGACCTCGGAGAGCAGCGCTTGGGCGCGCACGAGGAGCGCGGTCGCGCGCGCCGGCTCGCCCGTCCGCAGGGCGTCGCGGGCCTCCTCGAGGAGGCCCGTCGCCTGCTCGTAGGCCGCGGCGCCGGGTCCGCCCGGCGCCGCCGGCCGGTCGAGCGCCCGGGCGGCGGGGGCCGGCGCCGCGGGCCGCGCCTCGCGCCGCCGTGCCGCGGGTGCGGCACGCGATCGGGCGGGACCGGATGAGCGACGGTGGTGGACGACGGGGGAGGCGTAGGGCATCGGAGGCGTCGGGTCGGGGGCTCGGCGTCGACCCAGCCTGTCGCCGCGACCGCTCCCGGGCGGGATAACGAGCAGCGCCCGCGCACGAAACGCTGGTCCGCCGACGCCCGCCGCGCAGGGGACTCTGGGAGACTCGGGACGACCCCGCGTGCGCGTGCCGCCCGACCCACTCCAGGGGGAGCCGCTGCTCCCCGAACCGGACGACGCGGCGCGCGAGACGCTCGGGCGGCTCGTCGCCGGGCTGCGCGAGCAGGCCCACGAGCACGGGAACCGCCTCCACGGCGTGGCGGGGCTGCTCGCGCTGGAGGACGTCCCGGCCGCGCGTCGGGCGCTGGAGGAGCACGCGGGCGGGCAGCGGGAGCGGTTCGAGGCGATCACCTCGCGCGTCGCCGTGCCCGAGGTCGTGGGCGTGCTCGTGGCGGCCAGCGCCGTCGCCGCGCGCCGCGGCGTTCGGGTGGTCCTCGACGACGCGGTGGCCCTGGACGCGCTGCCCGAGGGGCTCGACGCGCTGCCGGTCGTCGCCGTCCTCGGCCGGCTCGTCGACGACGCCTGCGCGGCGGTCGCGTCGCTGGCGGAGGGGCGCCGCTGGGTGCGGATCGGCGTCGCCGTCGAGGACGACGCCGTCCGGCTCGTCGTCGCCGACGGACGCCTGCCCGACCCTGCGCTCCGGCACCGCTGGACGACCGAGCGGCGTCGCCGCGGTCGCGGCGCGACCGTCCGGGTCGAGCACGACGCCGAGCCCGGTGCCACGACGACCACGGCGCTGGTGCGGCGATGACGGAGTCGTGGCGGACGCTCATCGTCGAGGACGACCCGGTGGTCGCCGACGTCCAGCGGCGGGTCGTGGACCGCAGCGCCGGGTTCGCGGCGGTCGGGATCGCGCCGACGGCGGCCGACGCCCGCCGGCTGCTCGCGCTGAAGCGCCCCCAGCTCGTCCTGCTGGATCTCGGCCTGCCCGACGGCGACGGCCTCGAGCTCCTGCGCGCGATGCGTCGCGCCGACCGCCCGGTCGAGGTCGTGGCCATCACCGCCGCCCGCGACCGCGCGACGGTGCGGGACTGCATGCACCTCGGGGTCGTCGACTACCTCGTGAAGCCGTTCGCTCCCGAGCGGCTGCAGGAGGCGCTCGTGCGGTTCCGGGACCGGATGGTGCTGGCGGCTGCCGGGCTCTTCCGCGACCAGGGCTACGACGGCACTGGCTTCCGCGATGTCGTCAAGGCGGCCGGCACGAGCCAGGGCGTCATCTACCACCACTTCCCGGGCGGCAAGTCCG
>JALRCL010000528.1 GCA_023268575.1 Patulibacter sp. | reverse complement strand
AGGTGCTCGCCGGCGAGGACGTAGAACCCGGCGTCGCGTCCGCCGAGGTCGAACGCGTAGGCGGGCAGCGTCGCGGCGACCGCGCCCGCGAGGGCCACCGCCAGGAGCGCGCGGCGCGAGACGCGCACCACCCCGGCGCCGCGACCGCCGGCCCACGCGGCGGCGGCCACGAGCGCGAGCGCCACCAGGAGGACGCCGACGGGACCGAACCGGCGGGTGTCGGCGAGCGCCTGGAAGGCCAACGCGGCGACGGCCAGCCCGGTGCCGAGGGCGATCGCCGTGCCCGCGGGACGGGGGAGGCCCGTGGTCCACCGTCCAGTGAGTCCGCGCCCGACCGCGAGCAGCAGCACCGCCACCGCGGCGGCCCCGAGCGGGCGAACCGGCTGCAGCGCCGCGAGGACGCACGCGACGAGCGCGACGACGGCGATCCGGGCGACCGGCCAGGACGGGCCGGGGGCGAGCAGCGGGAGGAGACGGCGGACCACGGCGATCGGGGCAGTCTGCCGCACCGCCGGTCCCGGCCGCGACGCGACGCGACGGTCCCGCGCGGGGCGACCTGGCACGATGGCCGCCATGAGCAGCGAGATCCGCGTGGCCGTGGCCGGCGCCGCCGGCCGGATGGGAGCGACCGTCTGCGAGGCGGTGGAGCAGGCGGAGGGCCTCGTCCTCACCGGTCGCGCGGACCCGGCGCTCGGTACGACGCTCGAGGAGGTCCTCCCGGACGCCGACGTCGTCGTCGACTTCACGCGTCCCGACACCGCCCTGGGCAACGCGATCGCGTGCGTGGAGGCCGGCGTGCACGTCGTCATCGGCACGTCGGGCTTCGACGTCGACCAGCTGGCGGGCCGCGGCCCCGGCAAGGCGTTCTTCGCCCCGAACTTCGCGATCGGCGCCGTCCTCATGATGCGCCTGGCCACCGAGGCCGCCCGGCACATGCAGAAGGCCGAGATCATCGAGCTGCACCACGACAAGAAGCTCGACGCGCCGTCGGGCACGGGCAAGCACACCGCCGACCTGCTCGAGGCCGCGACCGGCACCCGTCCGCCGATCCACTCCGTCCGGCTGCCCGGCCTCGTGGCGCACCAGGAGGTCCTGCTCGGGGGCCGCGGCGAGACGCTGACCATCCGCCACGACTCGATCGACCGCTGGTCGTTCATGGACGGCGTCGTGCTCGCCGTGCGGCGGGTCGGCGACCTCCCGAGCTCGCCGACGATCGGGCTCGACAAGCTCCTCTTCGCGGACTGACCGCGCGTGGCGGTCGTCCTCCAGCCGGCCGGGCCGGGCGACGCCCCGGCGCTGGCCGAGATCCAGGTCGCGGCGTGGCTGCGCGCCTACCAGGACGTCCTGGACCCGCTCGAGCTAGCGGAGCGCGCCGACGTCGAGGCGCGCCGGACGGCCTGGGAGGCGGCGCTGGCGACGCCCGAGGAGGGAGAGGCGACGCTCGTGGCGCGCCTCGGCGCGCGGCCCGTGGGGCTCTGCGTGCTGCGCGAGCGGGGCTCCGAGCCCGATCTGCCCGGCGTCCCGGAGCTGCGGGCCCTCCACGTCCATCCCGTCGCCCAGGGCGCCGGGGTCGGCGGCGCGCTCCACGACGAGGCGCTGCGCCGCCTGGCCGCCGGCGGGGCCGTCGAGGCCACGCTCCGGGTCTTCGCCGCGAACTGGGCCGCCCGCCGGTTCTGGGCCGGCCGTGGCTGGTCCCAGGACGCGGACGCGCCGGCGCTCGAGTCGGGCGGCGCGGCTACGGAGCGCTGGCGGCGGGCGCTCCGCTCGACCACGCGCTGAGCCGCCCCACGCGCGCGGCGCCCCGCCGCGCCGTGACGCCGGCCGCCCCGTCCGGCGGCGGCGCGGAGCGTCCCTCAGCCGGCGAGGGCCTCGCGGATGCGATCGGGGAGCGCGGTGAAGCGCGTCGCGCCGTCCACGCGGCGCAGCGCGCCGGCGATCGCCCCCCGATCGCCGACGACGACGCACGCCCGCTCGGCCCGGGTCACCGCCGTGTAGAGGAGGTTGCGCGTGAGCATGTGCCGGTGCTCGGCGAGCACCACCACGACGACGACGGGGACGCTGGACCCCTGGGCCTTGTGGACCGTGCAGGCGTACGCGAGGTCCCAGGTGTCCATCCGCTGCGTCGGGAGGCGGATCGTCCGGCCGTCGTCCATCGCGACCGTCGCCTCGCCCGCGTCGCCGTCGACGCGCACGAGCATCCCGAGCTCGCCGTTCATGACCTCGGCGTCGTGATCGTTGCGCGTCTGCATCACGCGGTCGCCCTCGCGCAAGCCGTGGAGCGGCCCGCCGATCGCGGGGCCGTCGCCGGGGTTCAGCTCGTCGCGCAGCATCCGGTTCAGCGCCTCGACGCCCGCGGTGCCGCGACGCTGGGGCGCGAGCACCTGGACGCCGCCGACGGCGGGCACGTCGTAGTGGCCCGGCAGGCGGGTGGTGACGAGCGTGCGGATCTCCTCCACGGCGGTCTCCGCGTAGGGCCGGTCGATGAGGAAGAAGTCGCGGATCGTGTCCTCCGGCAGGCCCGCGGTGCCGGTCGGCGGCAGGTCGCCGCGGTTGATCGCGTGCGCCGCGCGGACGATGAGCGAGCGCTCGGCCTGCCGGAAGATCCGCGTCAGGCGGACCGCCGGCACCTCGCCGGAGTCCAGGAGGTCCTGGAGCACGCGTCCCGGGCCGACCGGCGCGAGCTGGTCGACGTCGCCCACGAGCAGCACGTGGCTGCCCGGGCCGACCGCACGCAGCAGCGCGACCGCGAGGTCCAGCGAGAGCATCGAGGCCTCGTCGACGACGAGCATCACGCCGTCGGCGATCGGCGCGTCCTCGTCGTGGGCGAAGCCCTCGCCGGGGACGTACCCGAGCAAGCGGTGGATCGTCGTGGCCTCGGCGCCGGTCGTCTCGGCCAGGCGCCGGGCCGCCTTGCCGGTCGGGGCGCAGAGCACCGTGCGCCGCTTCGCCGCCCGCAGGGAGGAGACGAGCGCGCGCATCGTCTGCGTCTTGCCGGTGCCCGGCCCGCCGGTGAGGATCGACAGGCGGTGCTCG
>JALRCL010000491.1 GCA_023268575.1 Patulibacter sp. | reverse complement strand
TGTTCGCGGCGAATCCCAACCCGCGGATGGTCGCCCCGCCCGGCCGCAGCAACCACCGCCTCGGCTTCGCGCTCGACCTCGGACCGGCGGCCTCCTACGGGTGGCTCGCCGCGAACGCGCCCCGGTTCGGCTTCGCCAAGCCGATGAGCTGGGAACCATGGCATCAGTGGCGTGCTTTAGGCATAACCGGAAGAGGGGCGACGTGGGTATCGAGCGGGCTTTGGTGGTCGTGGTGCTGGTGCTTCTGGTGCTGTACGTGGCGGGACGCGTCCTGTGAGCTTTGACGTCGCGTACTCGCTCGGGATGGCCGTGTTCGTCGTGCTCTTTGCGGCGGGCGCGCATGAGTCTGGGCGCCGCCACAGGCTGCAGCTCGCGGCTCGTTGTCGGCTTGAGGCTGAGATGTACCGCCGCGAGGGTTTTGAGCGCATCGCTCGAGATGCTGAGCGCAGTGCGGAGAGGTGGGAGGCGGAGGCTGCGGAGGTGTGGCGCCTGCCCTGGCGCCGCGGCTCGCGGCAGGAGGAGAAGGCCGATGAGCGCGGATGACGACGAGCTGCTGACCCCGCGGGAGGTTCGCGAGCGGATCTTCCCGTACTCGTTGACGGACGAGTTTCGGCAGTGCCGGTGTGCGGTCTGCGTTGCGCACCGGGAGGCTCCGCAGGACGGTCGTGTCGTGTTGACGGTCACCGCCGAGCGTCGCTATCGACGCGAGCGAGAGCGGATGGGCATCACTCATGACTTCGCCGTCGCGCGGCATTGCCGGGGAGTCGCGCGATGAGCCGTCCTTCTCCCCTCGCGATCACGATGGCGTGTCTCCCTGGCTACACGCCTGGACATCAGGGGCCGTGGTTCTGCGCTTCGGACATCGCGATGGAGTTGACGAAACTCGGCTTCACGGAAGAGGACGCGAACAGTCAGTACGTCGCGTCGAAGCTGGCGTGGATGGCCAGCGAGGATGCCCCGTGGGTTGAGCGCCGCCGTGCAGCGTGGGGTGGCTGGGAGTACCGCGTCTTGCACTTCGGCGAGACCGATATCCACAACCGCTTCGGCCAGGTCATGCCCACCAAGCGCTGCTACGAGCAGCGCGAGCGAGACGTAGCCGTCGCCGCCTCGCTGCTCGGGGGCTCCGATGGCTGAGCCAACCCACGCCGAGCGCGTCGCCGCCGCCGTACCGGACGACTGCAAGCTCGTCGCGCTGCTCCACGACGCCATCGAGGACGGACATCTGCCCCCGTATGCGTTCCAGCAGTTGCGCGCTATCGACGGCGGCGCTCTGACGCTGATCACTCGGTGGCCGCGGGAGACCTACGGCGAGTACATCCGCCACATCGCCGAGGCCGCCACGTCGGAGAACCGGGACATGCGGGCGGCTGGCCGAATCGCGCTGTTGGTCAAGATCGCCGACCTGCGCGACAACCTGAACCGGCCCGAGGGACCACCACCGGGCGATCTCAAGAAGCGTTACGAGAAGGCACTTGACCAGCTCGAACGTCAGGGGGAGCGATGACCAGGGAGACGGGCGACGTCCGATACCGGCCCGACATCACCGGCTACAACCAACGACGCCGAGGCCGACTCCGCCAAACGCAACACCAAATCGCGCTCCTCGTCACCGCCACCGTCCGCGACAACGGCTCCGCCGCCAGCATCCTCCGCACCGACGGCCTCCAACACGCCATCAAAGAAGCCGCCCACCTGTACCGACTCCAATGCGCCGGCACCGTCGCGCGCAGCGACGCTCGAGCCGCGTTCGTGAACCTCGCGGCCGTCGCAACGATCTGGGCCGAGTCGCTGGACTGTCCGCCGGAGATCGTTGGTCCTCGGGCGGAGGGCACGCATGCGCATGATGCGGTGTCGGCGGGGGCTGTGGAGCCGTACCGGGCGTTGTCGCGGGCGTTGGCGTCGTTGACGGGGGATGCGCATCCGGGTGATGTGTTGTCGACGGAGGAGCGGCGTGTGCGGGTTGCGGAGTTGCGGTCGCGGGGTCGGTCGCAGCGGGCGATTGCGTCGGAGCTTGGGGTGGCGAAGCGGACGGTGGAGAAGGATCTTCGTCGGGTGGCTGCTGGGAGCCAGCCGGATAATGTGGTGGGGTTGGATGGGCGCCGGTACAGGGCGCGTCGGGTGGAGCGTCTGGAGGACGCAGCATGAGCGCCGAGTGCTTCACCTGCGGCAACGACGTCTACGACGAGCCTTGCGCGTGGTGCGAACTGCGGGCTGATCGCGATTCGCTTCGAGGGCTCGCGGATGACCTGATCGCCGAGCGCGACGGCCTGGCCGCCGAGGTCGAGCGGCTGCGCAAGCGGTGCGAGTCGCACCGCCGGCACGCAGCCTCGGCGACGGATCACCTCGCCGCACTCGGGTGGGTGCCGGCCGGGACCCACGCCGACCGGGACCCGATCCCACCGCTGGAGTTCAGCGCCGAAGGCGCGGATGGCCTGCCCGACTGGGAGCGCGTGGCCCCCGCCGATGGGGCGAAGGACGGGCCGTCGTGAGCAAGGTCTACGGCTACGTCCGCGTCTCAACCCAAGACCAAGCCGACACCGGCCACAGCCTCAACGCCCAGCGCACCGCGATCCAAACCCACGCCGCCATGCGCGGCTGGACCCTCAACCACATCCACACCGACCGCGGCATCAGCACCCGCAAACACCGCCCCGCCCTCCAACGAGCCCTCACCGGCATGCGCCGCCGCGACACGCTCATCGCCACCCGCCTCGACCGCATCTGCCGCTCCACCGCCGAGTTCTGCGCCCACGCCGAAGCCGCATCCAAAGGCCACTGGACCCTCATCCTGCTCGACCAGCCCGACCTCGACATGACCCGCCCCACCGGCCGAGCGATGATGCAAATGCTCGCCGTGTTCGCCGAGTTCGAACGCGAAATGATCCGGGCACGCACCCGCGAAGGACTCGAGGCCGCTGCGGCTGCAGGCCGGTTCGCGGTGGTGCCGGACGAGGTGCGGGTGCTGGTGTGCGAGCTGGCCGATCGCGGGTTGTCGGAGCGGCGGATCGCAGATCACTTGTCGGACAGGACGTCGTTCAGGCCG
>JALRCL010000310.1 GCA_023268575.1 Patulibacter sp. | reverse complement strand
CTGCAGGACGGCTCGATCGACGGGCCGCTCGCGGCCGGGGTCCTGCTCGTCACGACGCTGCTGGCGGCGCTGCTCGGGATCGGGCGCCTGTGGACGGCCGAGCAGGACGAGGGCCAGCTCGACGCTTACCGCCTGACCCCGGCCTCGCCCGCCGCGCTCGTGCTCGCCAAGGCGCTCGCGCTGTGGACGTTCCTGCTCGCGCTGCACGCCGTGGCCCTGCCGCTGTTCGCGTTCCTCCTGCTCTCGAGCGCGCCCGGGGCGGGCGAGATCGCCCAGGTCGTGGCCCTCCTCGTGCTCGTGGACCTCGGCATCGCGGCGGTCGGGGCGGTCGTCGGGGCGATCGCCGCGGCCGCCCGCTCCCGCGAGCTGCTCGTGCCGCTCCTGGGCGTCCCGCTGACGATCCCGGCCATCGCGATCGCCTCCGAGGCGCTCGGCCCGCTGCTGCGCGCCGATCCGGGCGTCGTGGACGGGCGGTGGTGGCTGGCCCTGGCGCTCTATGATCTGGTGTTCCTGCTGGTCGGCTGGGCGGTCTCCGAGGGGATCGTCGAGGACTGAGGCGGGCGCTCCTCCGCCCGCTCCGGTCGTCCCGTCCGGCCCCCCTCGCGCCCCTCGCGATGCCCCACGCCCGTCGCCTGCTCCCATTGACGATCGTCACCGCCGCCCTGGTGGTGCTGTGGGTCGTCGTGTCCGTCGCCGTCGCGCCGACGGACCAGACGGAGGGCATCCGGCAGCGCCTGACCTACCTGCACCCGGCGTTCGCGATCCTGACGCTCGCGTCGTTCGTCGCCGGCGCGGTGTTCGGCTGGAAGCACCTCAACTCCGACCGGCCGCTCGACGACCTGAAGGCGTACGTCGCGGTCCACCTCGGGCAGGTGTTCTGCGCGATCTCGCTCATCACCGGCGCGATCTGGGGCAAGGCGGCCTGGGGGGCCTGGTGGGACTGGGGCGAGCCGGTGCTCGTGACCTTCCTCATCATCTTCCTGCTCTACGCGACGTACCAGCCGATGCGCTTCGCGATCGAGGACCCGGAGCGCCAGGCACGCACCGCGTCGGTCTTCGCCGTCGCGGCCGGCTTCTTCGCCCCGGTCTGCTTCGGCGTCGTGCGGATGACGACGAACGTCCTGCACCCCCAGCCGTTGAACGACCCGGGCTCGAACCTGCCGGGCAGCGCCGGCCTGGCGTTCGGCCTCTCGGTCCTGGCGATCGGGGCGCTGCTCGTCACCCTCTGGCACCTCGAGCTCGTCCACAAGAGCACGCGGATCCGCCTGCGCGCGCTGCAGCGCCGGGTCGAGGGCGAGGACGCCGTCCCGCCGGTCGCTCGCTCTTCCTCGCCGATCGCGCTGTAATCCAGGAACCGCTCGTGTCGCCCACCGCCCTCACCCTCCTCGCCCAGGCCGACGACGGCAGCCCCGGCTACGTCGTTGCCGCGGTGATCGCCGCGACGCTCGTCCTGCTCGTCTACCTCGCGATCATCGCCTTCCGGGTCCGCAACGCGGCCGAGCGGCTCGACGCGCTCGAGCGCCGCACGGCGGCGCCCGACGAGGCCCCGGCGACCCCCGTCCGCGAGCACGAGGCCGCCTGATGCACGAGCTGCTCGTCCTCGGGATCTCGCACAAGACCGCCCCGGTCGGGGTGCGAGAACGGCTCGCGCTGACCGACGGCCAGACCGAGCGCCTCCTCCACGAGCTCATCGCGCTGGACGACGTCCACGAGGCCGCCGCCGTCTCGACCTGCAACCGGGCCGAGGCGTACCTCGTCGTGGGCGACCCGGTGCGCGCGGAGTCCGAGCTGCTGACGCGGTTCGCGGCGCTCTCGCGGATCCGGCCGATCGAGCTCGCCGGGCTCGTCTACTCGCCGCGCAACTGCGACGCCGCGCGCCACCTCTACCGCGTGGTCTCGGGCCTGGACTCGATGATCCTCGGCGAGTACGAGATCCAGGGGCAGGTCCGGCGCAGCTACGAGCACGCGCGTCGCCTCGGGACGACCGGGCCGCTCCTGAGCCGCCTGTTCGAGGCCGCGCTGCGGACCGGCAAGCGCGTGCGCAGCGAGACGCGGATCGCCGAGCGCCGCACGAGCGTCGCCTCCGTGGCCGTCGACCTCGCGGCGGGCGTCGTCGGTGCGCTCGAGGACCGCGACGTCGTGATCGTCGGCGCCGGCGAGACCGCCGAGCTGACCGCGCAGGCGCTCGTCGCCCGCGGCGTGCAGACCCTGTTCGTCTCCAACCGCCACGCCGACCGCGCCGCCTCGCTGGCGGAGCGCTTCGGCGGCCGCGTCGGCAGCCTCGACGCCCTGCCGGAGCAGCTGCGGGCGGCGGACATCGTCGTCACGTCGACCGCCTCGCCGCACCCGGTGATCGAGCGCGACGCGCTCGAGGACGTGATGCGGCAGCGCCGGGCGGAGGGCGACGACCGGCCGCTCGTGCTCATCGACATCGCCGTGCCGCGCGACGTCGACCCCGACTGCGCCGCGGTCGAGGGCGTCGCGGTCTACGACATGGACGACCTCCAGGCGGTCGTCGCGCGCAACCTCGCCGATCGCGGCGAGGAGGCGGAGCGGGCGACCGCCGTCGTGGAGGAGGAGATCCTCCGCTTCGCTCGCTGGATGGGCCAGCTCGACGTCACCCCGACGATCGCGGACCTCCGCGGCCGGGCGAGCCAGATCGTCGACGCGGTCGTCGCCGAGAACGCGGGCCGCTGGGAGAGCGCGTCGGAGGACGACCTCGCGCGCGCCGAGCGCCTCGCCCGGACCGTCGTCCAGCGGCTGCTCCACGAGCCGACCGTGCGCCTGAAGCACCGCGACGGCGACGCCCACGGGCAGATCGAGCTCCTGCGCGAGCTCTTCGGTCTCGACGAGCCGGACGCCCACGCCGCGGACCTCGAGACGCGCCGCGCCCACGCGGGCGCTCGTGCGGCCGCCGGGGGCGGGGGCACCGAGGCGACGCGGCCGGCCGGAGCGGTGCCCGACAACGTCCGGCCGCTGGCCGAGCGTCGCGCGCAGCGCTCGTGATCCGGCTCGGGACGCGCCGCAGCCCGCTCGCCCTGGCGCAGGCCGGGGCCGTCGCCGACGCGCTGCGAGGGGCGGGGCTCGAGGTCGCCATCGTCGAGCTCGTCACGACCGGCGATCGCGATCGCGCCGCGCCGGACAAGGCGAAGTGGACGGGCGAGCTCGAGCGCGCGCTCGTCGCCGAGCAGATCGACCTCGCCGTCCACTCGGCGAAGGACGTCCCGGCCGCGCTCGTCGCGGACACGGCGCTGCTCGGCTGCCCACGGCGCGCGGCCACGCCCGACGTCCTGATCGGCGCGGCCGCGCTCGAGGACCTGCCGCACGGCGCGCGGATCGGCACGGCGAGCCTCCGCCGGGCGGCCCAGCTGCGCGCCGCGCGCCGGGACCTCGAGGTCGTCGAGATCCGCGGCAACGTCGACACCCGGATCGCGCGCCTGGAGGACACGGGCGCCGCGCGGCTCGACGCGATCGTCCTCGCCGCGGCGGGCCTGGAGCGGCTCGGCCGCACGCCGGAGCCCGCCGTCGCACTCGCCGGCCCGACCTTCGTGCCGGCGCCCGGCCAGGGCGTCGTCGCGCTGCAGGGCCGCACGGGGGATCCGGAGGCGGCCGCCGCGGCCGCGCTGATCCACGACGACGAGACCGGACGCTGCCTGACCGCCGAGCGCGCCCTGGCGCGCGGCCTCGGCGCGGATTGCACGAGCGCCGTCGGCGCGCACGCGACCCGCGTGCCCGGTGGCGAGGCGCTGCGCCTGCGGGGGTTCGTCGGGACGCCGGACGGCGGCGACTGGGCCGTCGACCAGCGCGACGGCGACGACCCGGAGGCGCTCGGCGCGCTGCTGGCGCAGCGGCTGCGCGCCGCGGGCGCCGACGACATCCTCGCCGCGTCCTTCGCGCAGGCACCGGCGCCGCTGCGCGAGGCGGCGGAGTGACCGCCCGTTCCCACGTCCCACCACACGTCCCCCGCCATGACTGACGCGACCACCCCGGGCACCGTCCACCTCGTCGGGGCCGGCCCCGGCGATCCGGGCCTCATGACCGCACGGGCGCTCGAGCTCGTCGCCACGGCCGACGTCGTGCTCTACGACCAGCTCATCCCGCCGACGGCGCTCGACGGCGCGCGGGCGGACGCCGAGCTCGTCGACGTGGGCAAGCGGGGCGGCGGCAAGCAGGTCCCGCAGGCCGAGACGGAGGCGCTGCTCGTCGAGCACGCGCTCGCCGGCCGTTCCGTCGTGCGCCTGAAGGGCGGCGACCCGTTCGTCTTCGGCCGCGGCGGCGAGGAGGCACAGCGCTTGCGCGACCGCGGCATCCCGTACGAGGTCGTGCCCGGCGTCACCGCGGGCATCGCCGGGCCGGCCTACGCGGGCGTGCCGGTCACCCACCGCGAGCACGCGCCCGGCGTCGCGTTCGTCACCGGCCACGAGGACCCTCGCAAGCCGGAGTCGACGATCGACTGGGAGGGCCTGGCGCGGTTCCCCGGGACGCTCGTCTTCTACATGGGCGTGCGCCGGCTGCCGCGGATCGCGGAGTCGCTCGTCGCGGCGGGCCGGCCGGCCGACGAGCCGGTCGCCGTCGTGCAGTCGGGCACGACGCCGGGCCAGCGGGTCGTGGTCGGGACGCTCGCCGACATCGCCGTGCGCGCCGAGGAGGCCGGCATCCAGGCGCCGGCCGTGACGGTCGTGGGGTCGGTCGCATCGCTGCGCGAGGAGCTGCGCTGGTTCGAGGAGCGGCCGCTCTTCGGCCGCCGCGTCGCGGTGACGCGGGCCCGCGCGCAGGCCTCCGGCCTCGCCCGCCGGCTGCGCGCGCTCGGTGCCGACGTCGTCGAGACGCCGACGATCCGGACCCGCTCGCTCGAGGCGCAGCTGCCGGACCTGGCGCCCTATGCGTACGTCGCGGTGACGTCGCCCAACGGGGCTCGCGAGCTCATGGCGGCGCTCCTGCGCTCGGACCGGGACGGTCGCGACCTCTACGGCACGACGCTCGCGGCGGTCGGTCCCGGTACGGCCCGCGCGCTGCGCGCCGTCGGCCTGCGGCCGGACGTCGTGCCGGAGACGTTCACCGGCGAGGCGCTCGCGGCGCTGCTCGGCGCCACGCAGCCCTCCTGGTCGCGGAAGGTCGAGCACGGCGCCCCGAAGGCGCTCCTCTTCCGCGCGGCCGGTGCGGGCGACGCGCTGCCCGACGGCCTGCGCGCCGCGGGCATCGAGGTCACCGACCTCGCGGCCTACGAGACGGTCGCCGAGCCGCTGGGCTCCGACGACCTCGACGCGATCGCCGGCAGCGACTACGTGACGTTCACCTCCGCCTCGACGGCGCGGTTCCTCGCGGAGGCAGGAGGCCTGCCGGGGCCCGACGGCCCGCGCTCGGTGTCGATCGGCCCGGTGACGACCGAGGCGCTCGCCGAGCTCGGCGTGACGCCGGCGGTCGAGGCCGAGCAGGCGAACCTCGACGGCCTCGTGGCGGCGCTCGTCGCCGACGCCGCGCAGCGGCCCGTGGTCGGCCGCCCCGGCCCCTTCTGAGCCCTGGTCCGGGTCGACCGCCCGCCCTCGGCGCCTCGTCGGCCGCTCCGGCGACGGGGCCGCCGGTCGTGGCGGCGGTCGTGCTCCGTGCACGCTGGGTACCCGTCGCGCCAGGCGCGCCACGCGGGCCGTAGTGTCTGCGCGCGCCTCCCCCTCCGCCCTCCGACCGCCCCGCCGATGCCGACCGATCAGCCCACCGTCACGTTCCTCTCCGACTACGGGCTGCACGACGAGTTCGTGGGGGTCTGCCACGCGGTGATCGCGCGGATCGCGCCGCAGGCCCGGATCCTCGACCTGACCCACGGGATCCCGTCCTACGACGTGCGCCTCGGGGCGATCACGCTCCAGCGCGCGCTGCCCTACGCGCCGCCGGGCGTTCACCTGGCGGTCGTCGACCCGGAGGTCGGGGGGCGTCGCCGCCCGATCGCGCTGCGCGTCGCCGAGGACGACCGGATGCTCGTCGGCCCGGACAACGGACTGCTCTGGCTCGCTGCCCAGCGGTTCGGCGGGATCGTCGAGGCGGCGGACCTCAGCCGCTCGGCCTACCGGCTCGAGCCGGTCTCGGCGACCTTCCACGGGCGCGACATCTTCGCGCCGATCGCCGCCCGCCTGGCCACCGGCCTCGACCTCCACGACGTCGGCGAGCCGCTGGACCCCGACGACGTGACGATCCAGGCGATGCCGCTGGCCGAGGTCGAGGCCGACGAGGTCGTCGCCCACGCGATCGCCTTCGATCGCTTCGGCAACGTCATGCTCGACCTCGAGCACGAGGAGCTGACGATGGGCGTCGGCCTGAAGCTCGGCGAGCCGGTCGAGATCAACGGCGAGCGCGGCGTCTACGCCTCGACGTTCGCCGACGTCGACCCCGGGACGCTCATCGTCTACGAGGACGCGAACCGGGCGATGGCGGTCGCGGTCAACCGCGCCTCGGCCCGCGAACGCCTGGGCCTCGCGGTCGACGGTCCCGTGCGCATCCGGCGCCCCTAGCGTCTCGCGCAGACGCACGTGAGGCCACTGAGTTACTCCTGATCGAGAAGTGATGAATACGAATCGACGAGCCAGATGAACTTCTTTGGGGGAAGGTTCAGGGGGCTACGCACGGCAACGAACTAGGCTACCGCCGCTTTTGCGGCTTCATGCCTGTCCTGGTAGACGGCTGAAGCCCGAGGCTCTCGCCCCGGGCCTGCAGACCTAAATGGCTGAACTTATGCGAGTTCGACGGTTGCGCCGGCTTCTTCCTAC
>JALRCL010000283.1 GCA_023268575.1 Patulibacter sp. | reverse complement strand
TCCGGCTGTCGATCGAGGAGCGCTTCGGCCCGCTGCGCGCCGACGCCTCCTGCAAGATCCTGCCGGAGGGCTTCATCTCCGAGAGCTTCGTCCAGTGCGACGCGGGCTCCGCGGGCAAGCCGCCGCTGGCGCGGGTGCCCGGGCACGATCGGCCGACGGTGCCGGTCTCCCGGACCGAGGTCTCCGTCCAGCTGCAGCAGGTGATCGACACCTTCTCGCTGCCGGTCGACCAGCGCATCCGCGTGATGCTGAGCGAGCTCGGCCTCGCCGCGTCGGGCACCGGGCGGGACTTCAACGCCGTCCTGCGCCGCGCGAACCCGGCGCTGACGCAGGCCAACCGGGTCCTGGCGCTCATCGACCGCCAGCGCACCGCGCTGCGCGACGCGATCGGCCAGACCGAAACCGTCCTGGCCGACATGCGAGAGCGCCGCGGCGACGTCCGCCGGTTCGTCGCCGGTGCCGCGGACGTCACCTCGACGCTCGCCGCGCATCGCGACGGCACCCGCGCCTCGCTGCGCGCGCTGCCCGGACTGCTGCGCGAGGTCCGCCTGAGCCTCGGCTCGATCGACCGCGTCGGGGACGAGCTGACCCCGACGGCCGCGGCCCTGCGCCGTGCGGTCCCCGAGCTCGTGCGCGTCAACGGCGTGCTGCAGCGGCTCTCGAAGGTGGGCCGTCCGGCGCTGACGTCGCTCGCCGGCGCGGCGAAGGCGACGCGCCCGGCGCTGCCGCCGACGCGCAAGGTCGTCGGCGAGCTGAACCGCTTCTCCCAGCGAGCGCTCGAGCCCAGCAAGCTCGCCCGCGAGCTGCTCGTGAGCCTGCGCGACACGGGCGGCAACGAGCAGCTGCTGAACATGTTCTACACGCTGTCCACGGTGTCCGGGCTCTACGACGAGACGTCGCACATGGTCCCGATCATGCTCAGCGTCTCGGCCCGCTGCATCGCGCAGCCGCAGGCCCGCGCGTGCAACGCGAACTTCAACTCCAAGGACGGCGTCGGCCTGCCGATCAACGATCCGGAGTGGAAGGGCTCGATCGCGACGTCCGGGACCACCGGGCCGGTGACGCAGGGCGGCAAGGTCGTGCAGGGACGCTCCCAACTGCGCACGACGGCGCCGTCGCTGGACGGCCCCTCGAAGGTCCGCGCCTCCGACCTGCCCGAGGCGACGCAGCGTGACCTCCTGAAGACCCTCGACCGGATGGCGGGCAAGTGATGGCACGCAGGCCCAGCACCGGTCAGCGCCGCCGCCGCGGCCCGGAGCGGCTCTACCCGTGGATCGGCACGCTCGCGATCATCGGCCTGCTGTTCGCCGTCTACGTCTCGTACACGGCCAACGACGGGGTCCCGGGCGAGCAGTACCGGGAGTTCACGGTCGACGTCCCGGACGCCAACCGGATCGTGCGCAGCAACCAGGTCCGGATGGCCGGCGTGCGCGTCGGGCAGATCTCGACGATCACGCCGGTCCCGGCCACCCGCGACCATCCCGCCTACGCGCGCCTCGGCGTGAAGGTCGAGCCGGACGCCCCGCGGGTCCCCACCGACAGCTCGGCGAAGGTCCGTCCCGCGTCGATCCTCGGCGCGACCTACCTCGACATCGTCCCGGGGCGCGCCGCCACGGCGATCGCGTCCGGCGGCAACCTGCCGCTCGAGCAGACCTCCGACAACACCGAGCTGACCGACCTGCTCGACGTCTTCGACGCGCCCACCCGCCGCAACCTGCAGCGGTTCGTCACGGCGTTCGCCGGCGGCCTCGCCGGCCGCGGCATCGCGCTCGGCGACACGATCCGCGAAGCGAACCGGATGCTCCCGGCACTCAGCGCGCTGTCCCGCACCCTCGAGGCGCCCGACGCGCGGCTCGGATCCCTCTTCACCGCCTACCAGCGCACGATCGGCGCGTTCGCCGCCGCCGAGCCCCAGCTCGGGGCGCTCGTCAGCGACGGTGCGCGGACCTTCGCGGCGCTCAGCCGCAGCCGCGCGTCGCTGGCCCGGACCGTCGACGAGTTCCCCAGGACCGCCCGTGCCACCAGCGCGGCGCTCGGTGCGCTGCGCCCGGCGCTCGACGACCTGGCGGAGATCTCGACCGACCTGCGGCCGGCCGCCACCGTCCTGCCCGGCGCGCTGCGCCAGACGAACGCGCTGTTCGGCGACACCATCCCGTGGCTGCGGGTCACGCCCGCGCTCGCGCGCCGGCTCACGACGACCGCCGGATCGCTGCAGCGGTTCGCCGAGCTGCCGCAGACCGAGGGCTCGCTGCGGCGCCTCGGCGACGTCCTGGACGCCGCCGGGGTGTTCCTCGAGCGCGTGACGCCCGCCCAGACGGCGTGCAACTACATCACCCTCTTCGGGCAGGGCTGGCACAACGTCTTCGGCACCGTCGGCGACGGCGCGGGACCGCCGGTCGGCAACGTCGTCCTGTCGCAGCTCGGCACGAGCCCGCTCGAGCTCCTGCAGAACCCGACGGCGCTGCCGAACCTCCACCAGAACTACACGCCGCACGCCAACGCCCAGGAGTGCGAGTCCGGCAACGAGACGTTCGTCGACGGCCGCCAGCTGCTGACGAACCCGCCCGGCCTGCAGAACACGCCGACGTTCCAGACCACGATCGATCCGGTCGTCCGCAAGCGCGCGCAGGACGCGGGCCTCTACGACGAGCCGCCGGCCGGGAGCAGCCGATGAGCCCGATGCCCCGTCGCCGCGCGGCCACGCGCGACCACCTGCGGCGCACCGCCCGCCACCGGCAGATCGCGGCCGTCGCCGTCGTCCTCGTGATCGCCGGCACGCTCGTGTACGCGTTCGGCCGTCACTCGCTGTTCGCCGGCGGGACGCAGATCAACGCCGTCTTCACGGACGCGAACAACCTCCGCAAGGGCAACCCGGTCCGCATCGGGGGCCTCGACATCGGCCGGGTGACCGGCATCGAGCAGGGGCCCGACGGCAACGCCGTCGTCCGGATCCGGCTGAAGCCCGACGCCCCGACGCTGCGCAGCGACAGCCGGATGGCGATCAAGCCGCGCCTCGCCTTCGAGGGCAACTTCATGATCCAGGCGACGCTCGGGACGCCGGGCGCCCCGGCGCTGGGCGCCGGCGACACCGTCCCGGTCGGCCGAACGACGGTCCCGGTGCAGCTCGACGAGGCGCTCGACGTCCTCGACGCGCCGACCCGGAAGTCCGCGAAGGAGCTCGTTCGGACGCTCGGCGAGGGCCTCGCCCCCGGGGACGACGGTCGGCCCTCGGGCGCCGCGGAGCTGCGCCGGGCCACGCGCGCGCTCGACCGCGCGCTCGCACCGGCCTCGCGCGTCGCGGCCGCGGCCCGTGGCCGGCGCCCCGGGGACCTCGGCCGCAGCATCCGCTCGACCGCGTCGCTCACGGAGACGCTCGCCGCCGACCCGGCCGCGCTGGCCCGGATCGTCACGAGCTACGACCGCGTGATGGGCGTCTTCGCCGACTCCGACGCCGCGCTCGGGCAGACCATCGCCAACGCCGACGCCATGCTGCGCGCGGCGCCCGCCTCGCTCGCCTCGCTGGACCGCGCGCTGCCGCAGGTCGAGGCGCTCGGGACGGCGGCCACGCCGGCGCTGCGCCTGCTGCCGTCGGTGCTGCCCTCGGCGAACCGGGCGTTCGCCCAGCTCGGGTCGCTCACGCTGCCGGGCGCGCTGCCGGCGCTGCTCACCGCGCTGGACGACCCGGTCCGCCGGTTGCCGACGGTCGAGCGTCAGCTCGCGTGGGTGACGCCCAAGCTCGCGCCGCTCGGGCAGTGCCTCGAGCAGCGGATCCAGCCGGTGCTCAACGCGCAGGTGCCCGACGGGCAGCTGAGCAGCGGCGACCCCGCGTGGCTCGACGTGCTGCACGCGGCGGCGAACCTCACCGGCACCGCGCCGGGCTTCGACGGCAACGGCACGACCTTCCGGGCCGGGCTGTCGCAGGGCGAGTTCTCCCTCCAGGGCGTGCTGCCGGGCGTCGGTCAGCTCGTCACCTCGTCGAACAACGCGCTCAGCGGCATGCGGCCGATCTGGCTGGGCAACCGGGTGCTGCCGCCGAAGCGGCCCGACGTCCCCTGCCTGCAGAACGATCCGGTGAACCTCCGCTCCGAGAGCAACAAGCCGTTCGCGTCGCTGGCGCGCACGCGGATCGCGCCCGACGTCGCGACCGACCGTCAGGCGGCGAACGCCGCCGGACTGGAGCGCCTGCGCTCGACGCTCCGGGGCCTCGTCGGCGGCGCGGGCCCCGACGCCGGGACCGCCGTGCCGCGCGGCGATCGCGACACGGCCCGCGCCGCCGCCTCGGGCGCGGCGGCGGTCGCGCGCCGCCTCCTGCCGACCGCGACCGGGAGCGACCGATGAGCCGCTCGCGCAACCCCTGGGTCCTCCTCGGGCCGATCTTCGTCCTCGTCGTCCTCGGGGTCGTCTCGGCCGGCTACGTGCTCGTGAAGCAGCGCTTCCCCGTGCCGTTCCGCGACGTCTACGAGGTCCGCGCGATCCTTCCCGCCGCCGACGGCGTGGCGCCGGGCTTCGGCCAGGCCGTGAGCGTCTCGGGCGTGAAGGTCGGGACGATCTCGAAGGCGTCGATCGAGGGCGAGACCGCCGACGTCACGTTCGAGATCGACCGCACGAAGCTGCCGGCCGTCTACCGCGACGCCCGCGCCGACCTGCGGCCCATCACCCCGCTGTCGGACATGCTCGTCGAGCTCGATCCCGGGCACGCGAAGCGGGGCCGGATGGCCGACGACGGCGTCATCCCGCTGTCGCGCACGAGCTCGCCGGTCCCGCTCTCGGACCTCCTCTCGACGCTCGACGCCGACACTCGCGGCTTCCTCGAGCAGCTGCTGACCGGGCTCGGCCAGGGCACGAAGGACCGCGCGCCCGACTTCCGCGCGCTGCTGCGCTCGCTCGGTCCGACCGCCGACCAGGTCCGGCGCATCACGACCGCGCTCGACGGGCGCCGGCGCGAGCTCGCGCGGCTCGTCACGAACCTCGCCGACGTCACCGACGCGGCCCGCAGCGACGGCCGTCTCGGCGAGGTCGTCGTGACCGGCAACCGGACCCTCGAGGCGATCGCGCAGGAGGAGACGTCGCTGCGGCGCTCCCTCGCAGACCTGCCGCGCACCGTGAGCACCGCCCAGCAGGCCCTCTCCTCGGCCGGCCGGCTGTCCGACGAGCTCGGGCCGGCGGCGCGGGAGCTCGTGCCGCCGGTGCGCGAGCTGCCCACGACGCTGCGCGCGCTGAAGCCGCTCACGGACGACTTCACGACCGCCGTTCGTGGCCAGATCAGGCCGCTGGTGCGCGAGGCGCAGCCGGCGGTCCGCGATCTGCAGCCGACGCTGCGCAACCTCAGTGCGGCGCTGCCCGACGTGTCCCGGATCGTGCAGGCGGCGACGTACCTCACGAACGAGCTCGCCTACAACCCGCCAGGCCGGGACGAGGGAATGCTCTATTGGATCGCCTGGGCGTTCCACAACTTCGGCTCGGCGACGAGCACGGCGGACGCGCACGGTGCGCTGTTCCGCGCGATCGTGATGGTCAACTGCCACCAGATGACGACGCTGGTCGATCTCGGCCCGCTGTTCAAGGCCCTCACCGGCTCGGCCCAGCTCTGCCCGGCGACCTGAGATGCTGACGAGGATTCCCAGCCTGCGGGAGCTGCTGCTCCCGATCGCGTTCGCCCTGATCGCCGCCGTCCTGGCGATCGGCGTCTGGCGCGGCTTCGGCGGCGTCGTGCCCTTCCAGCCCCAGGGCTACCGCATCACGGCGGACCTGCCGGAGGCCGACTCCGTCCTGGCGAACTCCGACGTGCGGATCGCCGGCGTCGACGTCGGCCACGTCGTCTCGGTCGAGAGCCTCGGCCGCCGGGCGCGCGTCGAGCTCGAGATCGATCCGGAGTTCGCCCCGCTGCGGCGCGACGCGCGGATCGTGGTGCGCTCCAAGACGCTGCTCGGCGAGGGCTACCTCGAGGTCGCCCCGGGCGACCGGAAGGCGGCGCCGATCGCCGACGGCGGCCGGATCCCCGGGGCCGGGGTCGTCCGTGCCCAGCGCTTGGACGACGTGCTGCAGGCCTTCCCGGAGGCGACGCGGCGCGACATGCGCCGGATGCTCGCGGGGCTCGCCGCGGCCTTCGACGGCCGCTCGCTGGCGCTGAACCAGGCGCTCGGGCGGGCCCCCGGCGTCGTCGGCAACCTCGAAGCGGTCTCGCGCCGACTCCAGCGCCAGCAGGAGCCGCTGCGTGCGCTCCTCGGGTCCTCGACCGACGTCTTCGAGGCGCTCGGCAGCCAGGACGCCGCGCTCGTCGGCGCCATCCGGCAGGGCTCGCGGGTGTTCGCGACGACCGCCGCTCGCGACCGCGACCTCGCGGCGCTCGTCGACGCGCTGCCGCCGTTCCTCGGCGACCTGCGGGTCGCGTCGGGCCGCCTTCAGGGCGCCAGCGGCGACCTGCGCCGGGCCGTCGCCGCGCTGCGCCCGACGGCACCGCTCGTCGCCCCGGCGCTCGTCTCGCTGCGCGACGACACGAAGCGCCTGCAGGCCGGCTTCCAACAGGTCGCCCCGGCGTTCCGCGACACGACGAAGGCGCTGCCGTCGGTCACCCGGCTGCTCGACGGGGTCGGCCCGTCGCTGGCGAACGTCCACCTCGCCGCACGCCAGCTGCTGCCGTTCGTGCAGCTCTCGGCGGCCAGCCGCGACAACTTCGTGGCGAACTTCGCGAACGTCGCCG
>JALRCL010000279.1 GCA_023268575.1 Patulibacter sp. | reverse complement strand
CTCGATGTCGGTGACGATGCCGCGGACGTGCCGGGTGGCCGCGGCCGCGGCGCGGCCCGCGGTCGCGTAGGACAGGCCGTCGGCGTCGTCCTCGCGCTCGACGCGGATCACCCGGTAGCGCCGGTCGAGGTCGACCTCGCGGACCGCTCCGCCGCGGGTGATGACCTGGACGTCGAAGCGCGTCCGGCCGTCGTTGTCCCGGTCGATCTGCACGACGCGACCCGGGACGCGCTTCAGCGCGACGGCGCGCGCCTTGCGGGCCTGCGCGTACGTCAGGCCGTCGTCGCCGGCGATCGGTCGCAGATCGGCGTCGGCGTCGCGCACGTCGCCCGCGGCGACGCGCGGCGCGTCGGCGCGATCGTCGTCGTCGGCGACGCTCGTGGCGGCGACGACGCCGCCGGCGGCCAGGACGGCGGCGACGCCGGCGGGGACGAGCAGGCGGGGGCGGGGCATCGGAGGCTCCTCGATCGGGTCGCGACGCCGGGAACGGCGCCGTCGGGCCAGCCTACGGGGCCTCCCTCAAGCGAACGTGAACGCGCCACGCGAGCGCCGGGCCGCCGGACGTGCGCGCGGACGCCCCGCGAGGGCCTGCTACCGTCGGTGGCCGATGGCGACGACCGCCCTCAGCGCTTCCGCAGCACCCGCCGCGCTGGCCCCGGTCGTCGACGCGTTCCCGCAGGGCCGCGCCTGGGCGTATGCCTGGCGCTCCTGGCGATTTCGCTAGGCGCTCGGTCGTCACGCCCTGACCCGCCGCTCGTCGGCCGTCCCGGGGCGTGGGCTCCTCGTTCCCGGGAGGACGCGGTCGAGCGCCGGTACGCATCCACTCCGCCGGCGGCGATCCGTCGACGGCGCGCCGCCCGGGCCGGCGCACGAGCCCCGACCGACCCCGGCCGCCGCAGGCGGCCGCCCAGCCGCCGGCATCGCCGGCCCGAGGAGCACCCGTGAGCACCACCATCCCGAACCCGCCCGCCGTCGCGGGCCCCGACGCGCCCGAGGAGGCGACGCTCGAGATCGCCGGCCGACGGATCGGCGGCGGCGCGTTCGCCACGATCGCCGGCCCGTGCACCGTCGAGACGCGCGAGCAGACGCTGGAGGCCGCCCGTGGCCTCGCCGCCGCCGGCGTCCAGCTCTTCCGTGGCGGGGCGTACAAGCCGCGCAGCTCGCCCTACAGCTTCCAGGGACTCGGTCGCGACGGGCTGGCGATCCTCACCGAGGCGAAGGCCGAGACCGGCCTGCCGATCGTCACCGAGCTCACCGACGTCCGCGACGTGGAGGCCGTCACCGCGGTGGCCGACGTCGTCCAGGTCGGCGCGCGCAACATGCAGAACTACCCCCTGCTGACGGAGATCGGCCGCAGCGGCACGCCGGTGCTCGTCAAGCGCGGCCTCGCGGCCACCATCGACGAGCTGCTGCTCGCCGCCGAGTACGTGCTCGCCGAGGGCAACCGGGACGTCCTGCTCTGCGAGCGCGGCATCCGCACGTACGAGACGGCGACGCGCTTCACGCTGGACATCGCGGCGATCCCGGTCCTCAAGCAGCGCACCTCGCTGCCGGTCGTCGTGGACCCGTCGCACGCGGCCGGCCGGCGCGACCTCGTGCTGCCGCTCTCGCTCGCCGCGGCGGCCGCGGGCGCGGACGGGATCATCGTCGAGGCGCATCCGCGACCGGACGAGGCGCTCTGCGACGGTCCCCAGCAGCTGCCCGTCGACGCGTTCGCCACGTACCTGCGCCAGGTCGAGGCCGCCGCGGCGCTCGCGGGCCGCGCACCGGTCCCGGTCGCCGCGCCGGCCGCCGGGAGCGCCGCCGCGTGACGGGGCGCACGGAGCGGCCGGCCGGGCCCCGCCCGGCCCGCCGCTCCGTCAGACTGGACCCCCACGTGAGCACCGTCCGCTTCGAGCCGTCCGGCCCGCTGAAGGGCCGCCTGACGCCGCCCTCCGACAAGTCGATCAGCCACCGCGCCGCGCTCGTCGCGGCGATGGCCACGGAGCCGGTGACGATCACCGGCTACCTGCCGGCGGCCGACACGCTGTCGACCCTCGACGCGATCCGCACGATCGGGGCGCTCGTCCAGCGCGACGGCGACCGGGTCACCGTCCGCGGCTGCGGCCTGCGCGCGGCCGACGCGCACGGCGAGACGATCGACGTCGGCAACGCCGGCACGCTCATGCGCCTGCTCGCCGGCTGGCTCGCCGGGCAGGAGGGTCGCTCGTTCACGTTCGACGGCGACGCCTCGATCCGCAAGCGACCGGTCGACCGCGTCGCCGTCCCGCTGCGCGAGATGGGTGCGCGGATCGAGGCGACCGACGGGCGGTTGCCGCCGTTCACGGTCCACGGCCAGCGGCTGCACGGCATCCGGTACGAGCTGCCGGTCGCCTCGGCGCAGGTGAAGAGCTGCGTGCTGGCTGACTTCGCTGCGCACGGCGGTCATGCCGGACGCTTTCACCTGTTTTCGCTGGTACGCGGCTCCGGCGGCTTCATGTCCGAGGTCGACGACGATCGGGCGCGCCAGTTCCACGCGGGCTAT
>JALRCL010000929.1 GCA_023268575.1 Patulibacter sp. | reverse complement strand
AACGCACTGCTCGACGCGCACCTCCCGTCCGACGCCGACGACGCCGCGCGCCTCGTCACGCGGATGGAGATGGTCCGGGGCGGCGCCTTCCTCGAGCTCTGAGAGGGACGGGGGGCGGGCCCCAGCCCGTGCGTCGGCCGTCACGACCGTCGGGCACGGGTCGGCCGGGCCCGGTGACGACCCGGCGGGCGGCGCGGCCGTAGCCTGTCCCGCGTGACGGCGGGCCGACAGCCGGTGGGGCGCTGGGAGTGGTGGGCGATCGGGGCGATCGTCCTCGTCGCCGCGCTCCTGCGGCTGTGGAACCTCGACCAGAACCTGCCGCTCGTCTACAACATCGACGAGAACGCCCGGTTCGTCCCGGACGCGGCGCGCTTCCTCGACGAGCGGCTCGGCTACCGCGAGCTCGTCAACCCGCCCGGGATGATGGTCCTGCTCTCGCTGCTGGACCACGTGTGGTTCGGCGTCCAGGGCCTCAGCCCGACGGAGGGCCTGGACCAGCACCCGACGCAGGCCTACCTCCTCGGTCGGCTCGTCGCGGCGCTCATGAGCACCGCCGCGGTCCCGGTCCTCTGGTGGGCCGGGCGGATCCTCCTGGGGCGCCTGGCGGCGCTCGCGGGCGCGGCGCTCCTGGCGGTCGCGTTCCTGCCCGTCGCCTACTCCCGCCTGGCGCTCAGCGACGGGCCGACGGTGCTCTTCCTCGCGCTCGGGATCCTCGGGGCGGCCTGGATCCTGCGCGACGGCGACCGGCGGGGCTATCTCGCGGTGGGCCTCGCGGTCGGCCTCGCGGCGGGCTTCAAGTACAACGCCGGGATCGTCGTGCTCGTCGGGCTGGCGGCCGCCGCGCTGCGCCTGCGCGCCGACGGGCGCGGACCGGTGCTGCGGCGGACGATCGTCATGGGCGTCGTCGCGCTCGTCGCGTTCGTCGTCGCCAACCCGTACGTCGTGATCGACCCGCACGAGATGTGGCGGGCGATCGAGTACCAGCAGAAGTGGGCGACGAGCGGGCCCTACGTCGGCGAGCCGCGCACGAGCGGCTTCGCGTTCTACGCCTGGTCGGCGACCTGGGGCGTCGGCTGGCTGCCGACGATCGCGGCGGTCGTCGGCTCGGCCCTCCTGCTCTGGCGTCGGCGGCCGATCGCGGCGCTGCTCCTGCCGCTCGTCGCGCTCTACCTGCTGATCATGGGCGGGCAGGATCGGTTCTTCGCGCGCTGGATGCTCCCGATCGTGCCGGTGATGTGCCTGACCGCGGGCTTCGCGGTGGCCGAGCTCGCGCGCCTCGTCCGCGGCAGCCGGGCCGCGGCCGTCGGCGCGCCGGCGACCGCCTCCCGCGACGCCACGGCGATCGCGCCCGCCGATCCGTCGGCGACGACCGGCGCTGCCCAGGCCGCGACGTCCGACGATGCCCCGGCCGCGACGACCGGGGCCGCCCCCGCTCGGTCCGCACCGCCCGCGGGGCGCCGCCCGGCGATCGCCCTCGGCGTCGCGGCGCTGGCGACCGTCGCGCTCGGCGCCCAGTCGCTCGTGCACGCCACCCACACCGTCGCCGTCGTGGGACGCGACGACACCCGGACGGTCCTGCGCGACTGGCTGCTGGAGCACGTCCCCGCCGGCGACGGCGTGGTGCTCGAGTCGATGTCGCCGGCCGCGTGGCAGCCGACCTTCGACGGGCGCCAGGCGTGGTTCAGCCTCACGCGCTGGTCGATCTACCACTCGATCCCCGCCGTCCAGCGCCGCGACCGCGACCGCTACCCACGGCAGACGCGGACGAAGGCCGGCTTCTCCGGCTGGGTGGGGATCCTCTATCCCGAGCTCGTGGACCGCTTCCAGCAGTACGGCTACTGCTGGGTGGTGACCTCGAGCTACCAGGCGGGGCGCGCGGCGCGCACGCCGTACCTCGCCCGCCAGGCGGTGCGGTTCTACCGCGCGCTCGAGCGGCGCGGGACGCTCGTGCACCAGATCAGTCCGTTCGCGCGCGACGCGACGGGGCCGGGCGGCACGCGCGCGCCCTTCGGTCCGCTCGAGGCCCCGGTGAAGTACCAGATCGACCGCCAGGCAACGACGTACGAGCTCGCCTACGACCGGCCCGGACCGCTCGTCTCGGTCTACCGGCTGACCGGCGGTCGCTGCGCGGCGCCGTCGCCGGTGATCCCGAGCGCCCCGCTGGACTGACGCCCCGCCGGCGCCGCAGGGCCCGCGCGCGGCGGATACCGCTCGAGCCGGTGCAGGACGATTCGCGCGTGATGCCGCGGTCGCCCGGGTAGGGTCGCGCCGATGCCCTCCACCAAGCGCTCCCGGGTCCGTCGCGCATTCGGACCGTTCTTCGTCGTCGCCGGGGTCATGCACTTCGTGACGCCGAAGACCTACGAGGCGATCATGCCCGACTACCTGCCGGCGCACCGCGAGCTCGTCTACGCCAGCGGCGTGGCCGAGATCGTCGGCGGCGCCGCGACGATGCACCCGCGCACCCGCCGCTTCGGCGCGTGGTTCTCGGCCGCGACGCTCGTCGGCGTCTTCCCGGCGAACCTCCACATGGCGCTGCACCCGGAGCGCTACCCGCAGGTCCCCGGCGGCCGTCGCTCGCTGGTGCTCCGGCTGCCGTTCCAGCTCGCCTTCCTCGCCTGGGCCTTCGCGGCCGGGCGGGGCGACGCGCGGCGCTGACGCCCGCGACGACGGACGTCGCGCGGCCGGGG
>JALRCL010000175.1 GCA_023268575.1 Patulibacter sp. | reverse complement strand
GGGCGAGCAGCGCGGCGTCGGCCGGCTCGCCCGCGAGCTGCTCCCCGCGCTGGACAACCTCGACCGGGCGCTGGCCCACCTCGCCGAGGCCCCCGCCGACGGCAGCGCGCCGGCCGCCGACGCGCAGACCGTCGAGGGTCTGCGGATCGTCCACCGCGAGCTGCACGCCGCGCTCGCGTCGGTCGGCATCGCGTCGTTCGACCCCACCGGCGAGCAGTTCGACCCGCGGTTCCACGAGGCCCTCACGCAGCAGCCGGCGCCCGAGGGCACCCTGCCGGGGACCGTCATGGTCGTCTACCAGCAGGGGTACCGTCTGCGCGACGACGTGCTGCGTCCCGCGAAGGTCGTCGTCGCCGGCTGAGACCGGACCACGCCCGAATGGCCACCCGTCAGGACAACACCCCCGATCTGTACGCGGTCCTCGGCGTCGACAAGAAGGCGACGCCGGACGAGATCAAGAAGGCGTACCGCAAGCTCGCCCGCGAGTACCACCCGGACCGCAACCCGGGGGACACGGCGGCCGAGGAGCGGTTCAAGCAGGTCTCCGCCGCGCACGACATCCTCTCCGACGCGGAGAAGCGCAAGGAGTACGACCGCGCGCGCTCGTTCGGCGGGCTCGGCGGCGCCTTCTCGACCGGCGGCGCCGGCTTCGACTTCGGCGACAGCGGGATCGGGGACATCCTCTCCTCGGTCTTCGGCAACGTCACGGGGCGCGGCGGGCCGGGCACCGGGCAGACCCGCAGCCGGCGCGCGAACGTCCAGCGCGGCAAGGACCTCGAGGCCGAGGTCACGCTGTCCTTCCGCCAGGCGATGGACGGCGCGCAGGTCCCGCTGAGCGTCCGCACGACGACGCCGTGCACGACCTGCGCCGGCACGGGCGCCAAGCCGGGCACGAGCCCGATCGTCTGCCCGCGCTGCCAGGGCCGCGGCGTCGAGGCCCAGGGCCAGGGCCTGTTCTCGATCAGCCAGCCCTGTGCCCGCTGCCACGGCTCGGGGACGGTCATCGAGACGCCGTGCCCGACCTGCAGCGGCGAGGGCGCCGTCCACACGACGAAGCGCTACCGCGTGAACATCCCGCCCGGGGTCCGCGAGGGCTCGCGCGTGCGGCTCGCCGGCAAGGGCCAGGCCGGGCGCAACGGCGGGCAGCCGGGCGACCTCTTCGTCATCACCCACGTGCGGCCCTCCGACGTCTTCCAGCGGCACGGGGACGACATCGAGGTGACCGTGCCCCTGTCGATCGCCGAGGCGGTCCGCGGGGCCGACGTCGAGGTCCCGACGCTCGACGGACGCAAGAAGCTGCGCGTCGCGCCAGGGACGAAGCACGGGACCGTCCAGCGACTGCGTGGAGAAGGCCCGCCGCGGCTCGGGGGCGGGGGCCGCGGGGACATTCGCTACCGGTTCGTGATCGAGGTGCCCGAGCCGCGCAGCGACGAGCAGCGCGAGGCGGTCGACCACCTCGCCGACCTCTTCCCGGCCGCGGGTCGGGAGCGGCTCTTCGAGGAGGGCTGATCACGATGGGCGATTCCCGGCGGCGGCCCCGCAGCAACATCACGATCGAGGTCGACGCCGACCGCGGCGTGTTCATGATCTCGGTCGCCGCCGAGCTCGCCGACATGCACCCGCAGACCCTGCGGATGTACGAGACCCGGGGCCTGATCGAGCCGAAGCGCTCGCCGAAGGGCACGCGCCTGTACTCGCACGCCGACGTCGAGCGGCTGCGCCGGATCCAGCAGATGACGAACGAGCTGGGCCTGAACCTCGCGGGCGTCGAGCGCGTCCTGGAGCTCGAGCTCGAGCTCGAGCACGAGAAGCGCCGCTACGAGGAGGCGACGGCGAAGCTCGAGCGCCTGCAGGCCGAGACCGTGGTGATGCGCGAGCAGCTGCGCGCGGAGATGCAGGCCG
>JALRCL010000124.1 GCA_023268575.1 Patulibacter sp. | reverse complement strand
CGGTGCGCCCGGTGCGAAGCGCCTTGACGTTGTCGCTGCCGGTGCCGGGGACGCGGATCCGCAGGTCGACGCCCTCGCGGCCGAACAGGCCGCGCCGCTGGGCGAGGTAGAGCCCCGAGTGCACGGCGTTGGGCACGAAGTCGAGGGTCAGGGTCAGCGACGCGGGCGGGCCGGTGGCCGACGTCGTCGTCGGCTCGGGGTCGTCTCCGCCCGATCCCCCGCAGCCCGCCAGCAGCGCCACGCCCGCGAGGAGCAGCAGCGGCCGGATCACCACCCCGAGCGGTCGTCGGCGGAGCGGACGAGCGTCGTGGGTGGACGGGCGGCGAGGGTCCTGCGATCCAGACATGCCCGGGATGCTCCCGACCTGGGCGGCGGCGCGTCGCGCGGCCCGCCGCGCCGCCCATGTGTCCCGCGCACCGGACGGACGGGCCGGGGGTTCGCCCGGCGACATCGGCCCGGGCGAGCGGGTTCGTACACTCCGGCGGGTGAGCCGGCGGGTCACCTTCTCCAGGAATCACACGCTGTCGTTGTCGCGGACCTGCTCGTCGGTCTGCAAGTACTGCGCGTTCGCGACCCGCAAGCCGCATTTGCATCCGCCGGCCGAGGTCGAGCAGATCCTCGACGAGGCGGTGAAGCGGCGGGCGAAGGAGCTGTTGATCCTCACTGGGGAGGAGCCCGATTCCCATCCCGGCGTGCTGCGGCAGTTGCGGGAGTGGGGGTTCGAGGACTTCACGGCCTATGTGGTGTGGGCGGGCGAGCGCGCGCTGGAGCGCGGGCTGCTGCCGCACTCCAACCTCGGGGCGGTCTCGCGGGAGCAGTTGGAGCGGCTGCGGACGGTGACGGCGTCGCAGGGCGTGATGTTGGAGTCGATCAGCGAGCGGCTGATGGACACGGTGCACGCGGGGTCGCCGTCGAAGCATCCGCAGCGGCGGTTGGCGACGTTGCGCGCGGCCGGTGAGCTGAAGATCCCGTTCACGACGGGGATCCTCGTGGGGATCGGCGAGACGCGGCAGGAGCGCTTCGATTCGCTCGCCGCGCTGGCGGAGGTCCATCGCGAGCACGGGCACCTGCAGGAGATCATCCTGCAGAACTTCGTGCCCCACGAGCGGTACTACGGGCGCGATGTCGGGGCGATCGCCGACGCCGCGGCGCGCGACTACTGGCGCACGGGGATCGCGGAGGTCTCCGACCTCGGGTGGAAGGACGCGCCGCATCTGGATCTGCCGTCGTGGGCGTGCCCGGTGTCGGTGCAGGACATGGAGGAGCTCGTCGCGGAGACGCGGCGGCTGATGCCCGACGTCGGGATCCAGATCCCGCCGAACCTCGCGGATTGGTGGCCGCGGCTCGTGGCGGCGGGTGCGACCGATCTCGGGGGCTTGTCTGCCAACGGGGATCACATCTCGCCGGAGCATCCGTTCCCCTCGCCGGTGCAGGTGCGGGACCTGCTCAAGCCGCAGGGCGTCGCGCTCTCCGAGCGGTTGTGCGTGTACGGCAAGTACATCGATGAGGAGTGGATCGATCGGGCGGTGCTGGACACGATCACCGTGAAGTACTGGTCCTTCATCCCGCGTGGCAAGAGCGGGCGGGGCGAGGCGCCGTTCGTCATCGATCGCGACCTCGTCGCGCCGGCGCTGGAGAAGGCTCGCGACGGTCTGGCGCTGGGCGAGCGGGAGCTCTCGGCGTTGTTCGTGGAGCGCGATCCGTCGGCGGTGGAGGAGATCCGGGTCGCCGCGGACGAGCTGCGCTCCGAGCTGGCGGGCGAGACGGTCACGTTCGTGGTGAACCGCAACATCAACATCTCGAACGTCTGCACGGTCGGGTGCGCGTTCTGTGGGTTCGGGCAGTCCAAGCGCTCGCCG
>JALRCL010000035.1 GCA_023268575.1 Patulibacter sp. | reverse complement strand
CCTTACTTCTTGCCGGGCTTCTTCTTGCCCGCGGTGGGCATGCGCTTCGGGCCCTTGCGGGTGCGCGCGTTGGTCTTCGTCTTCTGGCCGCGCACGGGGAGGTTGCGGCGGTGACGGAGGCCGCGGTAGCAGCCGATCTCCATCAGGCGCTTCACGGCCTGGTTGCGCTCACGGCGCAGGTCGCCCTCGACCACCACGTGGCGGTCGATGTGCTCGCGCAGGGCGGAGACCTGGTCCTCGGTCAGATCACGAACCTTCGTGTCCTGATCGATGCCCGTCGCCTTCAGGATCTCGTTCGAGCCCGAGCGGCCGATCCCGTAGATGTAGGTGAGACCGATCTCGATCCGCTTGTTCAGCGGGATGTTGATGCCGGCGATACGTGCCATGAGGTCAGCCCTGCCGCTGCTTGTGCCGCGGGTTCTGACAGATCACCAGGACCGCACCGTTGCGGCGGATGACCTTGCACTTCTCGCACATCGGCTTGACCGACGGTCGTACCTTCATGGTTCCCTTCTCGGCTCGATGACCAGCAGCGTGGCTCTGACGGCGCGGAGGCCCGTCGCTACCAGCCGCTGAAGCGTGCGCAGTCCAGGGGAGGACATGACACGCGCAGATTCGGAAAGGTACCAGACGGATCGGCGGTGACGCGTTGCGACCCGCAACGGCCCTCGCGGGCCGCGTTGCGCGCCGTGCTGCGTCCCCGCACCGCGGGGGACGGAGGACCCTAGCAACCGGCGTGCGCCGCGGAGCGTCGCCGCGCAAGTGCCTGCAAAGCGGCCGGTCGGGTGCCGCGCCACCGAGGCCGTGCGCGATCGCGCCCTCCCGGACCGGCGCCGTGGCGTCCCTCCACCGGCGGCACCGCGCACCCGCCGCGAGCCGCCGTCATCGCCGGCGGACCGGCTCAGGCGTCGGGCGCGTCCCAGCGGCCGGCGCCACCCCACGGGGTCAGGACCCGGGCACCGTCCTCGGTGATCGCCACGGTCACCTCGGCGTGGGTCGCGCGCGCACCGTCCACGGTGAAGACCGACCAGCCGTCGTCGGCCATCCGGATCGCGGCCCGGCCGAGCGTCACCATCGGCTCGATCGCGATCACGAGCCCCGGCTCGAGCGGCCGGCCGGTGCCGGGCTTGCCGATGTTGGGCACCTGCGGGTCCTCGTGCAGGGCGAAGCCCACGCCGTGCCCGATGAGCGTCGGGAAGACCTGGAGGCCCGCCGTCGCGCAGCGGCTCGCGATCGCGTGACCGATGTCCCCGATCCGGTTGCCCGGCCGGCAGACCGCCACCGCGTCGGCGAGCGCCGCCTCGGCGGTCTCCACGAGGTGGCCGTCGGCCGCGCCGAGCGCCCCGACCGGGACCGTCCGCGCCGCGTCGGCGACGAGCCCGTCGAGGGTCACGCCGACGTCGAGGGAGAGCAGGTCGCCGTCCCGCAGCGGCGTGGCGCTCGGGATCCCGTGGACGACGAGGTCGTTCGGCGACGCGCAGATCGCGCCCTTGAACCCCCGGTAGCCGAGGAACGACGGAACGCCGCCGGCGGCCGCGATCCGCTCGCGGGCGACCGCGTCGAGGTCGGCCGTCGACGTGCCCGGGACGGCGAGCGTCGCCAGCTCGTCGAGGACGTCGGCGAGGATCCGCCCGGCCGCGGCGATGCCGTCGACCTGCGCGGGGCGCTTCAGGCGGATCCCCATGGCGCGTCCGCGTCGCTCAGACGGCGTCCTCGAGACGCAGCGTCGAGACGGTCTTGCGCAGGTGCGCAGCGACCTCGTCGACGCCCTGCGTCCCGTCGAAGCGGTGCAGCAGGCCCCGCTCCTCGTAGTACGAGACCAGCGGCTCGGTCTGCGCGTGGTAGACGGAGAGGCGCTTGCGGATCGTCTCCGGCTTGTCGTCGTCGCGCTGGATGAGGTCCGAGCCGTCGACGTCGTCCTTGCCCTCGACCTTCGGCGGGTCGAACTCGACGTGGTAGACGCGCCCCGACTGCGACACGCGGCGACCCGAGAGCCGGCGGACGATCTCCTCGTCCGGCACGTCGATGAGCAGCGCGCCGTTGAGGTCGCGGCCCAGCTCCTTCAGCGCCGCGTCGAGCTCCTCGGCCTGGGCGATGTTCCGCGGGAACCCGTCCAGGACGAAGCCGTCGGAGGCCGCCTCCGACCGCACGCGCTCGAGGATCAGCCCGATGACCAGCTCGTCCGGGACGAGCTCGCCGGCGTCCATGAAGCCCTTGGCCTTCAGCCCGAGCTCGGTCCCCTCGCGGACGGCCTCGCGCAGGATCTGGCCGGTGACGACGTACTCCAGCGGTTCGCTGGAGGTCAGCCGCTCGCCCTGGGTGCCCTTCCCGGCACCGGGCGGGCCCAGCAGGATCAGGTTCAACTCGCTCATCGATCGGTGCTCCGTCCGCGTCGGCTGCAGCGTGCGGGGCTCATCGCAGGAACCCCTCGTAGTTGCGCATCATCAGCTGGGCCTCGACCTGCTTGACGGTGTCGAGCGCGACGCCGACGACGATCAGCAACGAGGTGCCGCCGAACGCGAAGCCCTGCGTGGTCTGGTTGAAGAGGAGGGTCGGCAGCGCAGCGACCGCGGCCAGGTACAACGCGCCCGGGAACGTCAGCCGCGCGAGGATCCGGTCGAGGAACTCGGCCGTCGGCCGCCCGGGTCGCACCCCGGGGATGAAGCCGCCGTACTTCTTCAGGTTGTCCGCCTGCTCCACCGGGTTGAACGTCACCGCGGTGTAGAAGTAGGTGAACAGGATGATGAAAATCGTCTCGCCGGCGACGTAGGCCCAGCTGCCGTAGCGGAGGAACTCCTGGACCCCGTTGGCGGGGTCGTGCGTGATGAACTGCGCGATCGTCGGCGGGATCGACATGATCGACGCGGCGAAGATCACCGGGATGACGTTCGCCATGTTGACCTTCAGCGGCAGGTAGGTCTGGCCGCCGCCGCTCATCCGGCGCCCGATGACGCGCTTCGCGTACTGGATCGGGATCCGCCGCTGGCCCTCCTGGATGAAGACCACCGCGGCGATGACCGCGAGGACGAGGAACGGCAGCAGGACCTTGAAGACCTGGTCGCCGCTCTGCCACCAGTTGCTGACGCCGCCCGGGAGCCCGGAGACGATCGAGGCGAAGATCATCAGCGACATGCCGTTGCCGACCCCGCGCTGCGTGATGAGCTCGCCCATCCACATGACGATCATCGCGCCCGCGGTGAGCGAGACGGCGATCATGAAGACCGTCCCGAAGTTGAACGGATCGATCAGCGGCTCGCCGGCCTGGTCCGAGAACGTCCGGAACAGGAAGACGTAGGCGACCGACTGGCCGGCCGCCAGCGCCACCGTGAGGTAGCGCGTGTACTGCGTGATCCGCTGCTGCCCCTGCTCCCCCTCCTGCTTGAGCTTCTCGAGCGAGGGCACCACGACCTGCAGGAGCTGCAGGACGATCGACGCGGTGATGTACGGCATGATGCCGAGCGCGAAGATCGCGATCTGGCTCAGCGCCCCGCCCGAGAACACGTTCAGCAGCTGGAGCGCCGACCCGGAGCCGAAGCTCTCCTGGATGGCGCGGACGCCCTCCTCGGAGACCCCCGGGACGGGGATCTGCGCCCCGATGCGATAGAGCGCGAGCAGGGCGAGCGTGAACCCGATCTTCTTGCGGATCTCGGGAACCGTGAGCGCGCCGGTGAGGATGCGGATCATCGTGCTTGCTCTGATGCGGGAAGGGGACGGCCGGACGAGCCGGCGGAGGACCGGTGCGCGCCGCGGGGCGAGCGACCGGGATCAGGCATGGTACGCGGACGCGGCCCCGGGCGCTGTCGCCCGGGGCCGCGGAGCCGCGAAGGGTGCGTCGAGGATCAGGCCTCGACGACGACGACGGTGCCGCCGGCGGACTCGATCGCCGCGCGCGCCGAGCTGCTGAAGCGGTGCGCGTGCACCGTCAGCGGGCCCTGCAGCTCGCCGCGACCGAGGACCTTCACCGGGACGCCGTTGTCGCGGACGAGGCCCTTGGCCTGGAGCGCCTCGAGCGTCACGTCGGCGCCGGACTCGAAGCGGTCCGCGAGCGTGTCGAGGTTCACGGCCTGGGTGGCCGTGCGGAAGCGCTCGAAGGGCATCGAGGTCTTCTTGTTCGGACCGCGCAGCTTGCGCATCCGGCTCTGGAGCGGATTCTGGCCGCCCTCGAAGCCCGCGCGGTCCTTGGCGCCCGAGCGCGAGCCCGCGCCCTTGTGCCCGCGACCGGACGTCTTGCCGTGCCCGGAGCCGTGACCGCGGCCGACGCGCTTGCGCGACTTGCGGCTGCCCTCGGCCGGGCTCAGGCTGTGGAGCCCGATCTGGTCGAGCTGCTGCTGCTCGTTGCTCATCACGCCTCCTCGACGCGGACCAGGTGCCGCACGGCGTGCAGCTGACCCCGCTGCTGCGGGGTGTCCTGGACTTCGACGGTGTGGCCGATGCGGCGCAGGCCCAGGGAGCGCAGCGTCTCGCGCTGCGCCTGGTTGCTGCCGATGGCCGACTTGAACTGGGTGGCCTTCAGCGTGCTCATGCCGTGACCTCCTCGGTCTCCTCGACGGCCTCGTCCTCGCGCTGCGAGAGGCCGAGCACGTCGGCGACGCTGATCCCGCGGAGGTCGGCGACCTCCTTCGGGGTGCGCAGCGTCTGCAGCCCGTCGACCGTCGCCTTCACGAGGTTGATCGGGTTCTGCGAGCCGAGGCTCTTGCTCAGGATGTCCTGGATGCCGGCGAGCTCGAGCACGGCGCGGACGCCGCCACCGGCGATGACGCCGGTACCCGGCGACGCCGGCTTGAGCAGGACCTGGCCGGACCCGAAGCGCCCGATCACCGGGTGGGTGATCGTCGAGCCGTGGCGCGGGACCTTGAACAGGTCCTTCTTCGCGCGCTCGACGGCCTTCTGGATGGCGGTCGGGACCTCGTTGGCCTTGCCGTAGCCGACGCCGACGACGGTCGACTCGTCGCCGACCACCACGAGGGCGGTGAACGAGAAGCGACGGCCGCCCTTGACGACCTTCGCGACGCGGTTGATCTCGACGACCCGCTCCTGCAGGTCGTATCCGACGGGGCTGACGGTGCGATCGATAGCCATGGTTCAGCGGCCTCCTAGACCTGCAGCCCGCCCTCGCGGACGGCCTCGGCGAACGCCTGGACGCGCCCGTGGTACTGGTACCCGCCGCGGTCGAAGACCGCGACCTCGACCCCGGCGGCCTTCGCGCGCTCGGCCAGCAGCTGGCCGGCCTTCGAGGCCTGATCCTTCTTCGGCAGGTCCCGCAGCTCCGGCTCGGTCCACTGCACCGAGGTGATCGTGTGACCCGCCTCGTCGTCGATGAGCTGGGCGAAGATGCCCCGGTTGCTGCGGAAGACGGCGATGCGCGGCCGCTCGGCGGAGCCGGTGACCTTCGCCCGCACGCGGCGGCGCCGCTTGAGGCGGCGCGCTTCCTTGGTGACGATGCTCATGCGCGCTTGCCCACCTTCCGGGCGACGTACTCGCCCTCGTAGCGGACGCCCTTGCCCTTGTAGGGCTCCGGCGGACGCTTCTTGCGGATGTTCGCCGCGATCTCGCCGACGAGCTGCTTGTTGGAGCCCTTGACGATGACGCGGGTCGGCTGCGGCACCTCGAACTCGATGCCCTCGGGGGCCTCGACGACGACGGGGTGCGAGTAGCCGAGCGCGAGCTCGAGGTCCTTGCCCTTGAGCGCGGCGCGGTAGCCGACGCCCTGGATCTCGAGCGTCTTGGTGAAGCCGGCGGTGACGCCCTCGACCATGTTCGCGATGAGGCTGCGGCTCAGGCCGTGCAGCGCTCGGTGCGGACCGCGGTCGGTGGGACGCGTCACGACGATCTCCGCACCCTCCTGGGTGACGGTGATGTCGCGATGGATCGCCTCGGAGAGGAGGCCCTTGGGGCCCTTGACCGAGACGACGCCCGGCTCGATGGTGACGTCGACCCCGGTCGGGACCGGGATCGGCTTGCGACCGATGCGGCTCATGGGGTCACCAGACCTCGGCCCAGACCTCGCCGCCGACGCCCGCACTGCGCGCGTCGTGGCCGGTCATGATGCCGCTCGAGGTGGACATGATCACGGTGCCCAGGCCGCCGAGCGACTTGGGAACCTCGCCGGCGCCGACGTAGAGGCGCTGGCCCGGACGCGACACGCGGCGCAGGCCGGTGATCGCGGAGCTCCGGTTCTTCGTGTACTTCAGCGTGATGTGGAGCAGCTCGCCGGGCGTGTCCGGAGACGGGCGGACCTCGACGTCGGAGATGTAGCCCTGCTCCTTGAGGATGCGGGCGATCTCGACCTTCGCCTTGGAGGCGGGGACGTCGACGGTGCGGTGCGCGGCGGTGATCGCGTTGCGGATCCGGGTGAGCAGGTCCGCGATCGGGTCGGTCGTGGACATGCTTACCAGCTGCTCTTCGTCATGCCGGGGATGTAGCCCCGATGGGCGAGCTCGCGCAGGCAGATCCGGCAGACGCCGAACTTGCGGTAGACCGAGCGCGACCGGCCGCAGGAGCGGCAGCGCGTGTACTCGCGGGACTGGTACTTCGAGGGGCGCGCCTGGCGGACGCGCTGAGAGGTCTTCGCCATGGGTCAGCTCCCCTTGGTGGTCGTCGTCGGCTCCGGCGCACCGGCAGGACGCTTGCCCTCGCGCGAGAAGGGGAAGCCGAGCTCCTGCAGCAGCGAGAAGGCCTCGCCGTCGGTCTTCGCAGAGGTCGTGAAGATGATGTCGAGGCCACGCACCTGGTCGATGGCGTCGTAGTCGATCTCCGGGAAGATGATCTGCTCGCGGACGCCGATGGCGTAGTTGCCACGGCCGTCGAAGCTCGTCGTCTTCAGGCCGCGGAAGTCGCGCACCCGGGGGAGCGCGATCGACAGCAGCCGGTCCAGGAACTCGTACATCCGCTCGCCGCGCAGCGTCACCGCCGCGCCGACCGGCATGTCCTCGCGCAGCTTGAAGCCGGCGATCGACTTGCGGGCGCGGCGGACGTTCGGCTGCTGGCCGGCGATCGCGGCGAGCTGCTCGACGGCCTGGGCGAACGTCTTGTTGTCCTGCTTGTGCTCGCCGAGGCCCATGTTCAGCGTGATCTTCTCCAGGCGCGGGACCTGCATGATCGAGCTGTACCCGTGGCGCTCGAACAGGACCGGCCGGATCTCATCGAGGTAGCGCGTCTTCAGTCGCGCGGTCGTGGTCGCACTCATCGCGGCTACCTCAGTCGATCTGCTGACCCGAGCGACGCGCGACGCGCACGCGGCGGCCGTCGTCGGTCCGGGTCACGCCCACGCGGGTGGGCTGGTTGGTCTTGGGATCTACGAGCATGACGTTCGAGACGTGGATCGCTCCCTCGCGCTCGATCACGCCGCCCTGGGCAGCCGGGCTGCCGGGCGACGCCATCGGGTTCGGGCGCTGGTGACGCTTGACGAGGTTGACGCCCTCGACGGTGACGCGCTCCCCGGCAGGATCGACGTGGATGACCGTTCCGGTCTTGCCGCGGTCCTTGCCGCTGATCACGACGACCTGGTCGTCGCGGCGGATGCGAAGGCCCATTTTAGAGCACCTCCGGCGCCAGCGACACGATCTTCATGAACGACCGCTCGCGGAGCTCGCGAGCGACCGGCCCGAAGATGCGGGTGCCGCGCGGGTTGTTGTTCGCGTCGATGATGACCGCCGCGTTCTCGTCGAAGGCGATGTACGTGCCGTCCTCGCGCCCGAACTCCTTGCGGGTCCGGACGACGACGGCCTTGACGACCTCGCCCTTCTTGACGGAGCCGTTCGGCGTCGCCGACTTCACCGTCGCGGTGATGGTGTCCCCCACGCGGGCGTAGCGCCGGCGGGAGCCGCCGTGCACCCGGATGGTCAGGATCTCGCGGGCGCCGGTGTTGTCGGCGACCTTCAGACGGGACTCGTTCTGGATCACTTCGCGCGCTCCACGATCTCGGCGAGCCGCCAGCGCTTCGTCTTCGACAGCGGACGCGACGAGTTCACGCGGACGACGTCGCCGACGCCGGCCTCGTTGCTCTCGTCGTGCGCCTGCAGCTTCGAGGACGAGCGGACGATCTTCTTGTACTTGCGGTGGCGCTTCTGGGCGTCGATCCGCACGATGATCGTCTTGTCGCCGGTGGCGGACGTGACGATGCCCTGGCGGACCTGGACGCGGCCGGGCTCGCGCTCGGCGGCCGGGGTGCCCTGCTTGGGACCCTCGGTCTCGCGCTTGGCGACCTTGCGCTCGCGCTCCTGCAGACGGCGGCGGCGCCGCGCGACGGCCTTCTTCTTGCGCTCCTCGGCGCGCTCGCGGGCGCGCTCCTCGGGCGTGCGCTGCGGCTTGGCGGCGGTGCCCTGCCGCTGACGGTGCCAGGCGCGCTTCTGCACGGGCGACAGCGAGGGGTCGGGACCCTCCGGAGCCTTGGGCTCGGGGGTCGCCTCCTCCTCGGTGGTCGCAGCGGCGTCGACGGCCTCGGGGTTCTCGGTGTTCTCGGTGTTCTCGTCAGCCATCGGTTCAGCCGATCCGGTCGACATCGATGCCGCGCTGACGAGCGATCGTCAGCACGCGGGCCAGCTCGCGGCGGGCGGTGCGCAGCGCCGTGGTGTTCTCCAGCTCGCCGGTGGCCTGCTGGAAGCGGAGACCGAAGATCTCCTTGCGGGCGGTGGCGACCTGCTCGGCGAGCTTGGCGTCGTCGAGGTCGCGCAGCTCCTGGGGACGCGTCATGCCTCGTCCTCCGCGGTCACGAACTTGGTCTTCACGGGCAGCTTGTGGCCGGCGAGGCGGATCGCCTCGCGCGCCAGGGGCTCCGGCACGCCGGCGAGCTCGAACATCACGCGGCCCGGCTTCACGACGGCGACCCAGCCCTCGGGCGAGCCCTTGCCGGAGCCCATGCGGGTCTCGGCCGGCTTCTTCGTGTAGCTCTTGTCCGGGAAGACGTTGATCCAGACCTTGCCGCCGCGCTTGATCTTGCGGAGAAAACAACCGATGCGATTGTCGATGATTCGGATCACATTCTGGCTTTGGATGTGTTTACGGCGTTGCTTCTGTACGTTGGTGATGTGGACAAGGCAAAGGATGTACTCGAGCGCAAACTCACATTTCTCGATCGGCTCCCAAACAACAATGAACTCAAGAGCGACACCATGCACAAATTAGGCTGTCTCCTGGCGTTCAAAAAGGAGCACCA
>JALRCL010000892.1 GCA_023268575.1 Patulibacter sp. | reverse complement strand
GTCCGGGGCCGGCAGCGGCAGGCAGACGCGGCAGAAGTCCTCGCCGAACGGCGTCAGGGCGATGCTGCGCCGGACCGTCCGCGGGGCACGGCCGGCGCGGTGCATCGCGTCACGGACCTCCGGCTGCGCCTCGAGCACCTGGTAGGCCCGGAGGTCCTGGAGCTCGTCGTGGGAGAACCAGACGAGGCCGAGCCGGAAGAGGTTGTTGAGGTACGCCGGCACCCGCTCGCCGTAGCGGACCCCCGCCTCGGCACCGAGGATCGTGAGGTTGCTCGCGACGAGCTCCGAGCCGATGCCCAACGGGCGGCCCGTGCGGATGTCGACCGACGCCTGCGGCCCCTTCGTGGCGAGCAGCCGCAGGAGCCGCGCCTCGTCGGGCGCGAGCTCGTCGAGGATCCGCGCGTAGGCGGGGTGGGCGTCCTCCTCGAGCGCGACGTCGGCCGCCCGGTCCAGCAGGCCGGCGCCGCGGCGGCGCAGCTGCTCGGCCGGGTCGACCGGCTCGGGCGAGGACGACGACGAGGCGGAGGACGCGCCGGGGGCGAAGGCCCGGGTCGTCTGGCCCACGCGATCGGGGACGAGCCGCCGCAGCCGCTCCTCGACGTCCTCGACGCCGAGCAGCTGTCGAGCGCTGCGCCGGGCCTGCCGTCCGGCCTCCTCCGCGACGCGCTCGGCGATCCCGGCGCCGGGCAGGCGTCGCGCGATGCCCAGGCCGGTGCGGACCGACGTCTCCGCGGTCCACGTCAGCGCGCGGACGTACGCGCCGCCCGCGATCCGCGCGAGGCCGGGCACGACCTCGAGCGCCTGCTCGCGCGCGCCCGGGTCCGCGGAGACGTCGTCGGCGCCGGGCGCGGCGTCGGCACGAAGTGGGCGGGCGGGTCGGGATCGGTCGTCGGTCACGCTGGCGGTGCTGGGGCTGGCACGGCGTCGGGCCCCGTGCGCGGCGTGCCGCCGCGCCCTTCGCTCCCGCCGGCCGGACGCGGGCGCCCGGCGCGGCCGATCGTAGGCCACCGCGACCGCCGGTCGCAACACGGGCTCCCGGCGCCCTCGCTGGGCGCGCGGGTGCGCGCACGACGCGGGTCGACCGGGCGGCGCGCGCACGGCCCGGGGACGTCCGGTCCGGGCCGTAGCCTCGGGCGAGCCGATGCGGCTCCTGCACACCGCCGACCTGCACCTCGGCCGGTCCCTGCACCGGCTTCCCCTACTGGACGCCCAGGCGGCGGTCCTCGACCAGCTCGTGACCGTCGCGCGCGACGAGCAGGTCGACGCGGTGATCATCGCCGGCGACGTCTTCGACCGCGCCCTGCCGCCGGTCGAGGCGGTCCGCCTGGCGGGCGAGCTCCTGCGGCGGCTCGCCGAGATCGCGCCCGTCCTCGTCATCAGCGGCAACCACGACTCCGCGGCCCGGCTGGGCTTCGCCGGGGAGCTCATCGCCGCCGGCGGCGTGCACCTGCGCACGGAGCCGGGCCGCTGCGCCGACCCGCTCGTGCTCGAGGACGAGCACGGGCCCGTCGCCCTCTACGGCATCCCGTACCTCGATCCCGACCTCGCGCGCGCCGAGCTCGCGGTGGAGGAGCGGACGCACGACGCCGTCGTCGGCGCCGCGATGGACCGCATCCGCGCGGACCTCGCGGCGCGCCGCGGCGCCACCACGGCGCCGGTGCGCTCGATCGTCGCCGCTCACGCCTTCGTCGTGGGCGGCGAGCCCTCGGCCTCCGAGCGCGACATCGCGGTCGGCGGCGTGCAGACCGTCTCCCGCCGGGCCTTCGACGGCGTCGACTACGTCGCGCTCGGGCATCTCCACCGGCCCCATCAGCTCGGCGCGGCGCCCGTCGCGGTCCCGGTGCCCGAGCCGGCGGCAGCGGAGCTCGACGCGCTCGCCGACCTCGGCGGCCTCTTCGCGCTCGCCGCCGAGGACGTCCGCGGCACAACGGTGACGGCCGCCCCCGCGACGCCCCGATCGCGCGAGCCGCTGCTGCGCTACGCCGGCTCGCCGCTGCCCTACTCCTTCCCGGAGGTCGGCGACAAGTCGGTGACGATCGTCGACCTCGACGCCGAGGGCGTGGCCGACCTGCGGACGGTCGTCCTCGAGGCCCCGTTCCGGCTCGTGCGGGCGCGCGGGACGCTGGAGGAGCTGCTGCTGGACCCGCGCCTCGACGAGCACGAGGGCGAGGACAGCTGGCTCGAGCTCACGCTCACCGACCCCGAGCTGCCCGCCCGCCCGATGGAGCGGCTGCGGCGGCGGTTCGCGCGGATCCTCGTGCTGCAGCACGAGCCCGAGGGCGGCACCGACCGGGCGCGCACGAGCGGGGCGGCCGAGCGCGTCGCCGGGCGGAGCGACCTCGAGATCCTCGAGCGGTTCGTCGCCGACGTCCGCGGGCGCGCGGTCGAGGACGACGAGCGGCCGCTGCTGCAGGACGCCCTCGAGCACGCGCTGCGGACCGCCGACCGCGACCGCGACCGCTGAGGCGCCGGTGCGGCTGCATCGGCTGGAGCTCGAGGCGTTCGGTCCGTTCGCCGGGCACGAGGAGGTCGACTTCGACCGGCTCTCGGACGGCGGCCTGTTCCTCCTCTCCGGCCCCACCGGTGCTGGGAAGACGAGCGTGCTGGACGCGGTGTGCTTCGCGCTGTTCGGGCAGGTCCCGGGCGACCGCAACGCCGCCGCTCGCCTGGCCAGCGACCACCGGGACCCGGCGACGACGCCCCGCGTGACGCTCGAGGCGACGATCGCCGGCCGGCGGATCCGCGTCTCGCGCACGCCCCCGCACGCGCGTCCGCGCAAGCGCGGCGACGGGGACGAGCTCGTCGCCGTGAACGCCTCCGCGACGCTCGAGGTCGCCGACGCGGCGGGCGCGTGGTCGACCGTCGCCGCGCGGATCGAGGAGGTCGCCCACGAGCTCGACGCGCTGCTCGGCATGACCGCGTCGCAGTTCCTGCAGGTCGTCATGCTCCCCCAGGGAGCGTTCTCCGGCTTCCTCCGCGCGGACGCGAAGTCCCGACAAGCGCTGCTCGAGCGGCTCTTCGACGCCGGGCGCTTCTCCCGGGTCGAGGACCGGCTGCGCGACCAGGACCGCAACGCCGCCGCCGTCGTCGGCCAGGCGCGGATCGCCGCGAGCACCGCCCTCGCCGCCGCCGCGGGCCGCTGGGAGTCGCCGGAGGGGCCGCCGGAGCTCACCGACGGCGACGAGGTCGAGGCCGCCGCGGCGTGGCTCGCGGCCGAGGAGGCCCGCCTGCGGACGGCGCACGAGCAGGCGGCCACGGCGCTGGAGTCCGCCCGCGACGTCGCGCGCGAGGCGGCGGCCGCGCGCGACCAGGCCCGGGAGGTCGCCGAGCGCCAGCGACGACGGCGGGACGCGCTGGAGCGGCTGCGCGGCGGCGACGAGGACGCTCAGCGCGAGCGCGCCGCGCGGCTCGAGGCGCACCGGCGCGCGGTCCCGCTCGCCGGGCACCTGTCGCAGCTGGCGGCCGCGCGGGCCGCCGCGACCGACGCCGAGCGCACCCTGGCGAAGGCCCGGGCCTGGATCGACGGGCTCGAGGACGATGCGCTGGCCGGGACCGCGCCGGACGGGTGGGGCACCGGGGCGCGCGAGCGCGCCGAGCAGGCCGCGGCGCTGCGCGACCTCGCCGAGCTCGAGGCCGGGCTGCCCGGCCGCCGCGGCGAGCTCGAGCGTCGGCGGCTCGCAGCGCGGGCCGACGCCGAGCGGGCGGCCGCCGCACGCGCGCGCAGCGACCAGGCGGAGGCGCAGGAGCGCGACCTGCGCGACCGCGTCGAGCGCGGTCGCGGCGCCGCGACCACCGCGGCGGAGGTCGCCGCGCAGGCCACCGCGGCCGGCGAGCGCGCCGCCGCCGCCCTCGAGCGCGACCGGCTGGAGCGCGAGGTCCAGGCGTGCGTCGCGCGCACCCATGCCGCGGTCGACGCCCACCAGGCGGCGCTGGAGGCCGTGCTCGACCTGCGGCGACGGCGGCTCGAGGGCTACGCGGCCGAGCTCGCGGCGGGTCTGCGCGACGGCGAGGCGTGCCCGGTCTGCGGCGGCGACCACCACCCCGCCCCCGCGCGGCCCGGGGACGGGCACGTCGACGCCGCGCAGGAGGAGCGCGCCGAGGCGGAGGCCGAGCGGCTGCGCGGCCGCCGCGAGGACGCCGAGCGACTGCTCGGCGAGCGCCGGCAGGGCCTGGCGGCCGCTCAGCAGGCGGCCGGGCTCGGGGCCGCCGACGCCCTGGCCGCCGAGCGCGACGCCCTGCAGCGCCGGCTGGCCGAGGCGCGTGCGATCGCGGCCGAGGGCGAGCGGGCCGCCGAGGCGCTGGCCGAGCTCGAGCGCCGACGGGCCGCCGATCGCGAGGCGGAGCAGGAGGCCCTGCGCGCCGCGAGCGCCGCCACGGCTCGGGCCGACGCGCTGGCGGAGGAGCTCGACGCCGTCGCGGCCCGCGTCGCCGACGCTCGGGGCGACGCGCCGAGCGTCGCCGCGCGGGTCCGCGCGCTCGAGCACGAGGGGCGGTACCTCGAGAAGGCGGCGGCGGCCCACGAGGGCGATCAGGCCGCGGCCGCGGCGCTCGTGGCCGCCGAGGCGCAGCTCGCCGCCGCGCTGGCCGACCACGGCTTCGACGCGCCCCCGGATCCGCGCACGATCCTCGCGCCGCGCGACGCGGCCGCGCTGGAGCAAGAGGTCGAGCGGGACGAACGGGAGCGTCGGACCGCCGAGGCCGCGCTCGCCGCACCGGAGGTCGCCGCGGTCGCGGACCTGCCGCCCGTCGACCTCGCCGCGGTCGAGCAGCGCACCGCCGAGTCGCGTGACGCCGTCGAGCGCGCCACGGCGATCGCCGACGCCGCGCGCCGACGCCACGCCGACGTCACGGAGCGCCTCGCGGGCCTGCGCACGGTGCTCGACGCGCTCGGGCCCCTGACGGACGCCGCCCGCCGCGCGCACGCGCTCTCCGAGCTCGCGCGAGGCGGCAGCGGCAACGCCCGGCGGATCCAGCTCTCCGCCTGGGTCCTGGCCGCCCGGCTCGAGCAGGTCGCCGCCGCCGCGACGATCCACCTGCGGCGGATGTCCTCCGGCCGCTACGCGCTCGTGCTGCACGAGGAGGCCGCCAGCGCCCGCGGGAAGGGCACCGCCGGCCTCGGCCTCCGGGTCCAGGACGGCTGGACCGGCGAGGAGCGCGACACCGCGACGCTCTCCGGCGGCGAGTCGTTCTTCGCGTCCCTCGCGCTCGCCCTCGGCCTCGCCGAGACGGTCTCCGCCGAGGCGGGCGGCGCCCAGCTGGGGACGCTCTTCATCGACGAGGGCTTCGGCTCGCTCGACGAGCAGACCCTCGACGAGGTCCTCGCCGTCCTCGACGAGCTGCGCGACGGTGGGCGCGCCGTGGGCATCGTCTCCCACGTCCCCGAGCTGAAGCAGCGCGTCCCGGCCCAGCTCCTCGTCGAGAAGGCCCGCGACGGCTCGCACCTGCGCCACGCCGCCGCCGCCGCGCCGCTCTGAGCGCTCGTCCCCGCGGGGCCGCTGGACGGCGGCGCTACGGTAGATCCATGCTGTTCCGTCAGAAGGCCACCGCGCTCATCGACCCGGCCGAGACGCTCCCCGGGCGGGAGCAGCTGATGCCCGTCGTCGGCGACCACCCCGTGCTCGGGCGCCCGATCGTGCCGCCGCTGCCCGAGGGCAGCGCCCACGCGTTCTTCGGCATGGGCTGCTTCTGGGGTGCCGAGCGCGGGTTCTGGCAGACGCCCGGCGTGCTCGTCACCGCCGTCGGCTACCAGGGCGGCGAGACGCCGAACCCGACCTACGCCGAGGTCTGCAGCGGGCAGACGAACCACACCGAGGCGGTGCTCGTCGCCTGGGATCCGCAGGTCGTGACGTTCGAGGACCTGCTGCGGGTCTTCTGGGAGGGGCACGACCCGACCCAGGGGATGCGTCAGGGCAACGACCGTGGCACGCAGTACCGCTCGGCGATCTACTGGCACGACGAGCGCCAGCGGGACGTCGCGCTCGCCACCCGCGGCATGTTCCAGGCGGAGCTCGACCGCGCCGGCTACGGGCGCATCACGACGGAGATCGCACAGGCGGGGCCCTTCTAC
>JALRCL010000935.1 GCA_023268575.1 Patulibacter sp. | reverse complement strand
GGCTCGGCTACGGCGCGATGCAGCTCACCGGCGAGGGGGTCTGGGGGCCGCCGAAGGACCCGGACGAGGCCCGCCGCGTCCTGCGCCGTGCCGTCGAGCTGGGCGTGACGTTCATCGACACCGCGGACTCCTACGGCCCGCACGTCTCCGAGGAGCTCATCCGCGAGGCGCTGCACCCCTACGCCGACGACCTCGTGATCGCGACGAAGGCGGGGCTCACCCGGCACGGGCCGGGCATCTGGCGCCCCGTCGGTCGCCCGGAGTACCTGCGCCAGCAGGCCGAGATGTCGCTGCGCCGGCTCGGCCTGGAGCGCATCGACCTCTTCCAGCTGCACCGGATCGACCCGCAGGTCCCCGTCGCCGAGCAGGTCGGCGAGCTCAAGGCGCTGCAGGACGAGGGCAAGATCGGCCACATCGGCCTCTCCGAGGTCTCCGTCGAGGATCTGCGCGAGGCGCAGGAGACGGCGACGATCGCGACGGTCCAGAACCGCTACAACCTCGCCGACCGCAGCGCCCAGGCGCTGCTGGAGCACGTGACCGAGGCCGGCATCGGCTTCATCCCGTGGTTCCCGCTGGCCACCGGCGAGCTCGCCGGCGAGGGCGGGCCGCTGGACGAGCTGGCCCGCGAGCACGACGCCAGCCCGGCGCAGCTGGCCCTCGCGTGGCTCCTGCACCGCTCGCCGGTGATGCTGCCGATCCCCGGGACCTCGACCGTCGGGCACCTCGAGGACAACCTCGCCGCCGCGTCGATCGAGCTCACCGACGAGGAGGCGCAGCGCCTCACCGACGCGGTGCCCGACGAGGGCTGATCCGCGGGCCGCTCGCGCGTCGGCCGGCGTCCGCCCCGCGGACCCGCGCCGACCCGCGCCCGGTCAGGCGTCCTCGTCGGCGCGGCGGTTCTTCGCGAGCCAGTCGTTGACGGTCTTCGTGGCCTGCTCGGCCTGCCCGGCGATGTCCTTGAACGCGCCGGAGATCTTCTCCTTGTAGTAGTCCGCGGCGGCGAAGGCCTCCTCGCCCGCCGTGGGTCCGCCGCCCTCGGAGCGGCGCGGGTAGTCCCCGTCGCGGATCCGCTCGTAGTCGCCGGACTTCACCCACTCCATGAGCTGGTGGGCGCGCGTGACCGACAGCGGGTGGGTCGTGCCGAGCTCGAGGCTCATCCGCGTCCAGCGACCCGGCAGGCTGCGACCCCGGCGGCCGTAGTCGTCGGCCTGGGCGAGGAACGCGTCGAGGTTCAGGCGGCTCGACGCGGTGCCGGCGGCGAGCGACATGAGCGTCCGGCAGACGAGCAGCGGGTCGCGCACGACGAGCGCCGCGATCCGGTCGCAGGTGAGCTCGGCCGCGCGCGACCACTCCAGGAGCGCGTGGCGGATGGCGATCAGCGAGAGCTTCGTCGGCAGCGGCCCGGCGGCGGCCCCGGTCGCCACGAGGCCCCCGATGATCCGCAGCGCCGTGCCGTAGAGCACGTGGTCGCACATGACGTGCGCGGCCTCGTGGGCGAAGACGACGCGCTGCTGGTGCGCGTCGAGCAGGTCGAGCGTCTCGGAGCGCACGAGCACGAGCGGCTCCGACGAGCCGATCGTCGCCGCGTTCGCCAAGGGGAACGCGGTGAGGTAGAGGTGCGGCACCGGATCGACCGCGAGCGTCGCGAAGGCGGCGTGGTGCAGCGTCCAGGTCTCCGGCAGCTGCTGGGGCCCGAGGCGCACCGACGAGGCGAGCAGCTGCTGGTGCAGCGCCCGCTCGTAGCCGAGCTCGATGAGCTTGCGCAGCAGCCCGTCCAGTCCGGGGATCTGCTTCAGCGCGGCGGTGGCGGCGCGGTCGGCGGGGTGACGCAGGACGCGTTCGTCGAGATCGCGCAGCTGGTACCCGAGGACGGGGGACTCGTCGCTCATGCCCGCAGGCTACGGGGCCGGGCGGTGCGCGGGGACGCGCCAGGACCGATCGTCGACCCCGGCGCGCCACGGCAGGGCGAAGGGCGCGCGGCTCAGGCGGTCGCCGCGAGCGCGGGCGCGCGCTCCTCGAGCCAGTCGGCGATCGTGCGTGCGACCTCCTCCGGGCGGTCGAGGCCGACGAACGTCCGTCCGCCGGGGATCGGGACGAAGCGCGCGTCGGGCAGGAGCGCGGCGACCCGCCGCCCGAGCTCGGGCGTGAAGAACCGGTCGGCGTCGCCCCAGACGAGCAGCGCCGGGCGGTCGAAGCGGACGAGGTTCTCGGTCGCGACGCGCAGCTCGGCCGGGCGCACGCCCCGCAGCAGTCGCAGCGTGTCGTCGCGGATCGCGGCGCTCGCGACCCCCGGCTCGATCCAGGAGCGCGTCAGCGCGGGATCGGGCCGTTCGCTGAGCATCCCGAACGCCAGCGGCGAGTGGCGCAGCGGGCGCGCCCGCATCGCCGCCAGCAGCGGGCGCATCCGCCAGCGCGACGCCATGAGCCGGAACACGACGTTGAACGGGAACGGCGGGAAGGTCTCGAAGGCGTCGCAGTTCGTCAGCACGAGCCGGCCGATCCGGGACGCGTCGAGGTCGAGGAGCATCTGGCTGATGGCGCCGCCGCTGTCGTTGGCCACGATCGTCACGTCGTCGAGGTCGAGCGCCTCGATGAGGTCGAGCAGCAACCGGGCGATGCCCCGCGGGGCGAGGTCGGCGTCGGAGCGCATGGGGAGGCGATGCGAGCCGAGGGGCAGCGTCGGGGCGATCGACCGGAGGCCGCGTGCGGCGAGCGCGTCGGCGACGCCGGTCCACAGCCGTGCGTCGACGAGGGCGCCGTGGACGAGCAGGACCGGGCGCGGGGCGCCGGCGGGCCCGGCCTCGCGGTACTCGATCGGTCCCTGGGGCAGCTCGATGGTGGGCATGCGGTCCTCCGTGTGGTCGCGCTCCCGACTACATTTCCGTGCAACCTGTCGGGAAGTTTCCCGAAACATACGTACTGCCTGTATGGAAGTCAATCGCCGCACCCAGGCCGATCGCTCGGCCGCCACCAAGCGCGCCCTCGTGGACGCCGCCCGCCCGCTCTTCGCCGAGCACGGCTTCGGCGGGGTGGGCACGGAGGCGATCGTTCGCGCGGCGGGCGTCACGCGGGGCGCGATGTACCACCAGTTCGCCGACAAGACCGAGCTCTTCGCCGCGGTCTTCGAGGCGGTCGAGGCGGACGTCATGGGGCGTCTCGGGGCCCTCGTGGCGCAGGACCTCGCGGCCGACGCGGACCCGATCGACGTCATGGTCCGCGCGCTGGCGGGGTGGCTCGAGGTCTGCGCCGATCCGGAGGTGGCGCGCCTGGCGCTCATCGAGGCGCCGTCGGTCCTGGGCTGGGAGCGCTGGCGCGCGATCGGCGAGCGGCACGCGATCGGGGTCGTCGAGGCGCTCGTCGTCCATGCGATCGAGCTCGGGCGCCTGCCGCCGCAGCCGCCGCGGCCGCTCGTGCACGTGGTCATCGGCGCCGCCGACGAGGCAGCCCTCTACGTCGCGCGGGCGGAGGACGCCGACCGGGCGCGCGCGGAGATGACCGACGTGCTGACGCGCCTGGCCCGCGCGCTGGCCGTCGAGGGCTGAGCGGCGAGCTACGCTGGAACGGATGCCTGCGCCGAGCTCCACCGCCGCCGTCGAGCGGCTCGATCCGGCCGCCGACCCGCTGCGGATCGGCGCGCGCACCTTCGGCTCCCGCCTGCTGCTGGGCACCGGCGGCTTCGCGCGGCTGCAGGCGCTCGAGGACGCGATCGCCGTGTCCGGCACCGAGCTCGTGACCGTCGCGCTGCGCCGCGTCGCCAACGAGGACCGCTCCGGGGCGCTCGTATCGGCGATCGAGCGGGCCGGCGTGCAGGTTCTGCCGAACACCGCCGGGTGCTACACGGCGCGCGACGCGGTCCTGACGGCGAAGCTCGCGCGGGAGGCGTTCGGGACCGAGCTCGTGAAGCTCGAGGTCATCGGCGACGACCGGACGCTGCTGCCCGACGCCGTCGAGCTGCTCGCCGCCGCGGAGGAGCTCGTCGCCGACGGCTTCGTCGTCCTGCCGTACACGAACGACGACCCGATCCTCGCGCGGCGGCTCGAGGACGTCGGCTGCGCGGCGGTGATGCCGCTCGGCTCGCCGATCGGGTCGGGGCTCGGCATCCGCAACCCGCACAACATCGAGCTCATCGTCGAGCGCGCCGGCGTGCCGGTCGTGCTCGACGCCGGGATCGGCACGGCGTCGGAGGCGGCACTCGCGCTCGAGCTCGGCTGCGACGCGGTCCTCTGCGCGACGGCGATCAGCCGCGCCGAGGACCCGGTGCGGATGGCGCGGGCCATCCGCCTCGGCGTCGAGGCCGGACGCCATGCCCGCCTCGCGGGCCGGATCCCGCGCCGCACGCACGCGCTGCCCTCGACGCCGGTGCCGGGCACCCCGTCCTTCTGATGTCGGGCTCACTCGACGGGGACGCGCTCGCCCGCCGGATCCTCGACGCCATCGGTGGCCGCGACCGCCGCCTCGTCGCCGACGCCGTCGCCCACGACGTCCACTACGAGGACCCGTTCCTGCCCGGTCCGCTGCGCGGGCCCGACGCGCTGGCCGACCACCTCGCGCTGCTCTGGCAGGCCTTCCCCGAGGGGCGGGTCGAGTCGACGGGGCCGTGCCTGCACGACGGCGGGCGGATCGTCGCGCTGCCGCTGCGGCTGCTCGGCGACCACCGCGGCCCGCTCGGCCCGCTGCCCCCGACGGAGCGCTTCGCCCACGTGCACGGGATGCTCGTCTGCGAGCTCGACCTCGCCGGGCGCCGGCTGTGGCGGGCGCGGCTGTTCGTCGACCGGTACGAGGCCTGCGTGCAGCTCGGCGTCCTGCCCGAGGCGGGGACCGTCGGCGACCGGGCGATCCGGGCGCTGCAGGGCTTCGGCATCCTGCGCGGTCGCTGAGCGGCGTCTCCGCCGCGCGCGAGTCGGGCGCCGGGTGTCCGCCGTGGCACGTCGTGGGCGGTCGACGATGGACGAACGATCCGCGTCCGACGCGCCCGGGCGAGCGTAGTCTCGGGTGATGGGCGACCTGCCGCCCGACCCGTACCCGCCCGCGTCCGGCCCCCGTCCGGATCGCTTCCTCGCGGCCGCCGCCCTGCTCGTCGTCGGCGGACTCGTGGCGTCGCTGCTCTTCCTCGGGCCGCTGGGCTCCCACACCGAGAGCGCCGGGGGCGGGGGACCGCGCTTCGCGCCGCTCCGCGCGTTCGCCGAGCGGACCGACGACCACACGCGGCTGGCGGTCACCGGACGCGTCCGCGTCGGCGACGTGCCCGGACCGACGACGCTGGTGGTGCTCGGCCGCGACGACGACCGCTGCCCGCTCCCGCCGGTCGATGCCGCCGCGCGGATCACGGCGCCGCCCGGCAGCGTCGCGGTCGGCTGGCGCTCCGTGACCGGGCCGGCTCCCGGTGCGCCCCTCCCGACCGGCCGGCGGATCCGCAGCACCGGCGACCTCGACCTCGGCCCGCGCGTCCCCGCCCGGCTCTGCGTCCACCTCGTCCACGGCGGCGCCGCGCCACGCGTCCTGCAGACCGTCTCCGTCGCCGTGCCGCACGACAGCGGGCCGATGGGCAGCGACGAGGAGGGCCTGCTCGTGCTGGCGAGCTCGGTGCTCGTGGCGATCGGCGCCCTCGTCGGCCTCGTGCGGCTCGTCGTCATCGCCCGGCGCCGTGCCGGCCCGGACTGGGGGCTGCCGGCGCTGCCGCCCGGGCTGCGCGTGCCCGACGCGCTGCCGCTCGAAGTCGCCCTGCCGGCCGTCCTGCCCGACGACGAGGAGGTCCTCGACCTCGGCGAGCGGCGCCTGCCGGGGCCGCACGGCGGGCCGATCGACCGGCTGCTCGTGGCGCCGACCGGGGTGCTCGTGGTCCTGCGCCTGGCGGGTGCGGGCCGGGTCGACGACGAGGGGCGCCTGTGGGTCGACGGGCACGACGAGACGGTGGCGCTCGAGCGGCTCGAGCATCGTCGCGACCTCGTCGCCGAGCTGCTGCTCGAGGCGGGGCTGGGGCCCGGGCCGGTGATCGCGGTGATCGCGGTCGACGCCGGGGGCCGCACGACCGACCCGGTGCCGGTCCACCGCGCGGTCGTCGTCGAGGCCGGCCGGCTCCAGCGCTTCGCCGAGGACGGGGTGGCGCTGCTCGACGACGACCGGCGACGGATCGCCGCGGCCCTCTCCTGGCGCCTGCCGGTCCCGAGCTCGGGCGCGGACGCCTGACCGCACCGCTGCGCGTCAGGGGTCGGTCGTCAGCAGCAGCGGTCGGTGGTCCGACAGCGGCCCGGCGTCGAGACTGGAGGCGGCGACGCGCCGCAGGCCGCGGGCGACGACGTGATCGGGACCGTGGCCGCCGAGCCACGACCAGCCGTCCGGCAGGAGGTCCCGTACGGCGGCCGCCGGCAGGTTGAGGTCCCCGCCGAGCAGCGCGGGCACGTCGCCGGACCAGCGATCCAGCGCCGCGATCGCCGCGACGGCGTCCGTGCGCGGGCGATGCATCGCGGCGGCGTCCTCCCAGCCGCCGAGCTGCGCGTGGACGTTGCCGACCCACCCCGAACGACCGGCGGCGTCGCGCAGCCGAACGGCGTGGGCGACCCGCCGCTCCGGACGCACGCGCAGGCGGCGCGTGGCGTGCGCGGTGATCGTCAGCGGCCCGCGCACGAGGATCGCGTTCGCGCCGCCGCCGTTGCTCTTCAGCAGGTCCGGACGGCGCGCGGCGATCGCGCGGCGCGCGGGCAGGCAGGCGTTGCGCGACGTCGGCGCCGCGCGCCACGCCGCGCCGGTCGCGCAGGCCAGCGGGGCGGGCCACCACGGCGGCACCTCCTGCAGCAGGGCGACGTCCCAAGCCCAGCCGACGATCGCGGTCGCGAACTCGTGCAGCAGCGGCCGTCCGGCGGGCGGGTCGGCGCGACCGTGGAAGAGGTTCCAGACGAGCACCCGCACGGGGCGATCCTCCCGGATCGGGCGGCCGGCGCGGGCGGTCGGGCGATGTCGCGCGCGACACCGCCCGACCGACGAGGCGCTCGTGGGCACGACGCTGGAGCGCCCGACCGACGAGCCGGCCGTGGGGACCGGGGCGCCGGCGCCCCACGATCGGCTCAGCGGGTGCGCCCCGGCACGGTGAGCAGGACCGGCAGCGTCACCGTCCGGTTGGCGTAGCGGACGCGGTAGGTCAGGGCGGCCGTCGTGCCGCTCGGCGCGGCGAGCGTCACGCGGAAGCCCCCGCGGCGGTCGGTGCGGATCCGCGTCTTCCGGGCACGCCCGTCGCCGCAGACCGGCGTCGACTCGACGGCGATCGTCGTCGCGCGACGCACGCCGAGGATCCGCCCGACGACCTGCAGCCGCCCACCGGGCAGGGTCGTGCGCTGCGAGATCGTCGCCTGGCGGGTGGCCTTCAGCGAGAGCGACCGCACGTCGCCGGCGACCAGCCGGTACCGGGCGCGGGCCCGGGCCTTCGCACCGGCCGGCGCCGGGACGGTGACGCTGATGCGGCCGTCGGCGCCGATGCGACCCGTGCCGACCTGACGGCCGTCACGGCGCACCGCGACCGTCCGTCCGGCGAGGCTCGTCGAGGCGACCGCCAGGAGCGTCGTGCGCGGCTTCGCGGTCGTGCCGCTCGGACGCAGGTCGACGATCGTCACGAACGGCGTGCGGCACGACGGGACGGGCTCGGGCGCCGGCGGCGCCACGTCCTCGCGCGGCTCGGGAACCGGCGGCTGCGGCTCCGGCGTCGGGTCGGTCGCCGGCTCGGTGACGGTGTAGGCGACGGTCTTCGACGCGCGGTTGCCGGCGGCGTCCTCGGCGGTCACCGTGAACGTCTTCGCTCCGGCGCTGCTCGTGTCGACCAGCGCGCCGTTGGCGACCGTGCCGGTGCACGTGTCGATGCCGCTGCCGCCGGTCTCGTCGGTGCACGCGTAGTCGGCGTTCACGGCGGTCCCGCGGACGTAGCTGGCGCCGTCGACCGGGGCGGCGATCGCGACCGTGGGGTCGGTCTCGTCGACGACGGCGTAGGTGACGGTCTTCTCGGCCGTGTTGCCGGCCTCGTCCTCGGCGGTGACCTCGAACGTCTTCGTGCCGAGGGTGGCGGTGTCGATCGGGTCGCCGCCGGGGACGGTGCCGGCGCAGGACTTCAGGCCGCTGCCGTCGGCCTCGTCGGCGCAGGCGTAGTCGGCGCTCACCGTCGCGCCGCGGGCGTAGGTCGCCCCGTCGACGGGCGTCGTGAGCTCGATCGTCGGGTCGGTCTGGTCGGTGACCGTGTACTCGACCGACTGGACGGCGGTGTTGCCGGCGTGGTCCTCGGCCTCGACCTCGAAGGTCTTCGTGCCGAGGCTGGCGGTGTCGATCGGCTGGCCGTTCGCGACGGTGCCGGTGCAGGTGTCGAGGCCGCTTCCGCCGGCCTCGTCGGCGCAGGCATAGGCGGCGTTCACCGTGGCGCCCCGTGCGTAGGTGGCGTTGTCGGCCGGGGTGGTGATGGTGATCGTCGGGTCGGTCTCGTCGACGACGGTGTAGGTGACGGTCTTCTCGGCGGTGTTGCCGGCCTCGTCCTCGGCGGTGACCTTGAAGGTCTTCGTGCCGAGGGTGGCGGTGTCGATCGGCTGGCCGTCGGCGACGGTGCCGGTGCAGGAGTCGATGCCGCTGCCGCGCGCGCCGTCGCTGCAGGAGAAGTCCGCGTTCACCGTCGCTCCGCGGGCGTAGGTGGCGTCCTGGACCGGCGTCGTGACGGTGATGACCGGGTCGGTCGTGTCGCGCCGGTTGTGCAGGAGCGCCACGCGGTCGTCGTCCGCGCTGGCGATCAGGGCGTCGGGGTTCCCGTCGCCGTCGATGTCGCCGATCGCGACGGCCCACGGCTGCAGCGTCGTTCCGAAGGGCTGGTGCGTCACCGTGAAGGTGCCGTCGGCCTGCTGGTGCAGGATCTGGGCGCGGGTCGGGTTCGCCCAGGAGTCGCCGCTCGCGAAGATGTCGAGGCGCCCGTCGCCGTCGAAGTCCGCGAGGCGGATGAACGTGCCCGAGTCGACCGGCAGGCTGCCCGGGCGAATCGTGTACGCCCCGCCCTCGTGCTCGAGGATCACGAGCCCGCCGGTCTGCGAGGCGACGATCTCGTCGCGTCCGTCGTCGTCGAGATCCCCGACCGCCACCGACCACGGCCAGTTCGGGAGGTTGTAGGTGTGCTCGATCGCGAACGATCCGCCCTGCCGCCCGACGACGTGCACGCGGCTGGCGGTGAAGTCGGCCAGGGCGATCTCCGTCGTGCCGTCGCCGTCGACGTCCCCGAAGTCGATCGTCTCCACCTGGCTGCCGACGGAGAGCGCCGGCTCGGCGACGAACGTCCCGTTCGCCTGCTGCAGCATGATCCAGAGCGACCCGGGCGTCGCCACGACGATGTCGTTGCGGCCGTCGTCGTTCGCGTCCCCGATACCCAGGGAGCGGAAGAGCGTCTGGGGCGGGGCGAAGGGCGCGTCGGTGAACGTCCCGTCGGCGTTCTGGCGCAGCGGATGGATCGCGTCGTCGGTGCTGTGCAGGACGATGTCGGGACGACCGTCGCCGTCGAGCTCGCCGATCTCCAGGCCGTTCGAGAACGCGTTGACGGACCCGACGGCGGACGGCGTCCCGAACGAGCCGTCCTCCTGCTGGAGCGCCACGCGGACCTGGTCGTCGGCGTACCCGACGGTGACGACGTCGAGGCGGCCGTCCCCGTTCATGTCGGCGGCGTCGAGCCCCCAGGGGCCGGGCACGTTGTAGAGCGTCTCGACCGGGCCGAGCTCGGGGGCGGCTGCGGCCGGCGCGACGAGCACGAGGGCGCAGGTCGCGGTCACGAGCGCGGCGGCGGCCCGGAGCCGGCGTCGCCCGCGGGCTGAGCGCGGCGGCGTCGGGCAGGCGGTCGTACGGGTGTCGAGGGTCGGCACCTCGCGAGTATCGAGCGCCTGCGCGCCACCCTCAATCGGGGGAACCCTCGGGGTTTCCCTCGATCTCGCGGGGCCGCCGGACGTCCGGTCGGCCCGCCTGCTGCTGGGCGACGGCGTTCGCTCCGCGCCTCGCGCGCGCGATCCGGCTACGTTCTCGGGGTGACGCGCCACCTGCTGACCGGCACCGAGCTGACCCGGGGCGACCTGCTCGCGGTGCTGCGACGCGCGGCGGCGCTCAAGGCGGACCCGGCGCTCGGTCGCGAAAGCCTCGCCGGCCGCTCGGTCGCGCTGATCTTCCAGAAGCCGTCGACGCGCACCCGGATCTCGATGGAGGTCGGGATCAGCGAGCTCGGGGCGCATCCGCTGCTCCTGCGCCCCGACGAGATGCAGCTCTCGCGGGGGGAGTCGGTGAAGGACACCGCGCGGATCCTCTCCCGCCACGTCCACGCGGTCGGCATCCGCACGAACG
>JALRCL010000898.1 GCA_023268575.1 Patulibacter sp. | reverse complement strand
GGTGCGACCGACGCGTCGCCGCTGCCGGCCGCCGCGCGCGGCACCACGACCTGGGGCACCCCGCGGACCCTCCGGACCTGGAGCGGTCCCCAGGTCGCCGCGATGGCCTGGCGCGCCCGCGAGCTCGAGCTGCGGGTCGTCGCGCGCGGGGCCGACGCGACGCCACGCGCCTGGCGCGAGCTCCTGGCGCTGCAGTCCTCCGACTGGGCGTTCCTGCGGACGCGACGGACCGCCGGCGACTATCCCGACCGTCGGTCGGATTCGCACGCCGAGGCCCTGGACGCCGAGCTGCACGCGCTAGGGTCTGGCTCGCCCGCGGTGCGTCACCTGGCCCCGTTCCTGGACGGGGACGCCGCACGGAGCCCATCGGCATGCGCGTCCTGATCCTCAGCTGGGAGTACCCGCCGATCGTCGAGGGGGGCCTGGCCCGGCACGTCGACAAGCTCGCCGGGCACCTCGCGCGCCAGGGCCACGAGATCCACGTCCTGACCCGCGGGGACGCCGTCGCGGCGACCGACGGGCGCGACGCCCAGGTCGTCGTCCACCGGGTGCCCGAGCCGGCGCGCCCTCGCGACCTCGACACGTTCATCGCCTGGATCTCCGCGATGAACGACGACATGGTCGCCCGCGGCCGCACCCTCCTCGCCGACGGCGGCTTCGACCTCGTCCACGGGCACGACTGGCTCGTGGCCTCGGCGGCGGACCGCCTGGCGCGCGAGGCCGGCGTCCCGTTCGTCGCCACGGTCCACGCCACGGAGTACGGACGCCACCAGGGATGGGTCGACCGGCACCCCCAGAGCCACATCCACGGCATCGAGACGTGGATGGTGCGACGCGCCGACCGCGTCATCGCCTGCTCGCACTACATGCGCGGGCACGTCGCCGACGTCTACCGGATCCCCGAGGACCGGGTGACGGTGATCCCGAACGGGATCGACCTCGCCGACCTGCGGCCCGCCGCCGACCTCGCCGGCGTCCGCGCGCGCTACGCCGCCCCGGACGAGCAGCTCGTGCTCCTCGTCGGCCGGCTCGTCTACGAGAAGGGGTTCCAGTTCGCGCTCGACGCGATGGGCGGCCCCGACGGCGTCATCGAGCGGGTCGGCAAGGTCCGCTTCCTCATCGCCGGGTCGGGCACGCACGAGGACGAGCTGCGTCGCCAGGCCCACGAGCTCGGGCTCGACGCCCACGGCGCGTTCCTGGGCTGGATCGGCGACGACGTCCTGCACACGCTCTACCGGATCGCCGACCTCTGCGTGGTGCCGTCGATCTACGAGCCGTTCGGGCTCGTGGCGCTCGAGGCGATGGCGTCGGGCTGCCCGTGCATCGTCGCCGACTCCGGCGGCCTGCGGGAGGTCGTGCCCGACGAGCCCGCCGGCATGCGCTTCCCGTCGCGCGACCCGCGCGCGCTCGCGACCTCGATGGAGCGGCTGCTCACCGATCCGGTCCTGCGCGACCGCCTCGTCGCCCGGGCCTCCGAGCACGTGCGCCGCTTCGACTGGGCCGAGATCGCCCGCGAGACGGCCGAGGTCTACGCCGCGCTCGTGCCCTCCCCCGCCCCGCGCGCCCTGCGCCCGGCGCGCGCGTCCGCCGGCTGAGCCGCGGCGCGGGTCAGGCCGTCGCGGCGCGGTAGCGCGCCGCCGCGTGCTCGCGCTCCTCGGCGTGGTCGACGATCGGGCCGGGATAGTCCTCCCCGATCCGGCAGCCGGCGGCGCGCTGCTGGTCCTCGTCCATCCGCCACGGCTCGGCGAGCAGGTCGTCCGGCACGCGCCGCAGCTCCGGCACCCACCGCCGGACGTAGCGGCCGTCGGGGTCGAAGCGCTGCTGCTGGCGGATCGGATTGAACAGCCGCTGGAAGTACGGCTTCGGATCGACCCCGACCGAGGTCACCCACTGCCAGTTGCCGTCGTTCTGGGCCGGCTCGCCGTCCAGTAGCAGCCGGTGGAAGTGCCGCTCCCCGACGCGCCAGTCGAGGTGGAGGTCCTTCGTGAGGAAGGAGCCGACGACCATCCGCGCCCGGTTGTGCATCCAGCCCGTGGCGGCCAGCTGCCGCATCCCGGCGTCGACGAGCGGGTAGCCCGTGCGACCCGCGCGCCACGCGTCGAGCGCCTCGTCGTCCTCCTCCCACGCGAGGGAGCGGTAGCGCTCCTGGTGCTCGCGGTGGCGGTCGCCGGGGTGGTGCAGGTAGACGTGGGCGTAGAAGTCGCGCCAGGCGAGCTGCCGCACGAACGCCGCCGGGCCCTCGCCGTCCAGCCGCCGCGCCCGCGCCTCGAGCCAGCGCGAGGAGCAGGGCGGCGAGGAACGAGCGGGCTGGACGGGGGAGCTGGCGGAGCACGGCGAGGACGACGACGGCCG
>JALRCL010000876.1 GCA_023268575.1 Patulibacter sp. | reverse complement strand
CGTGACCTACAACCTATTGAAGATGACCGTGGCGCCCTCGGGCACCTCTTCGGTCTCGTCGACGAAGATCGCGCCGCGCCGCTCGAGGGTGTTGACGACGTGCTTGTTGTGGACGATCTGCTTGCGCACGTAGACCGGGGGCCCGTAGAGCTCGAGCGCCTGCTCGACGGTCTGCACGGCGCGATCGACGCCGGCGCAGTAGCCACGGGGCTTCGCCAGCAGGACGGTCTCCGGGGTGGCGAGCGTGCTCACAACTCCATGGTACGGACTGCCGCCCGCCGGGGCGACCCCATCTCCGACTCGGCCAGTCGGGTTTCCGCCGCGCTCCGCGGCCCGCGCGCCCGTCGTCCGGGCGCCCTGCCCGGTCGCTAGCGCTTGCGCTCCGCGATGAGCCAGTCGACCATCGTCTCGCCGGTGGCGTCGATCGCCCGCTCCGAGAGGCGCCGCAGGCGGTCCTCGAGACCCTGCTTGTAGGGGTAGGACCAGTCGATGAGGTCGACCGCGGGCACGCCGCGGCGCAGGAACGGGACGTGGTCGTCGATGATCGTCGGGCCGGTCGCGTCGGGGAACGCCGTCGCGACGCCGACGCGAACGGCCGCGGCGCGGACCCGCCGCCAGAGCGCCGGGTCGGACTGGCCCTCGCGCGGCAGTCGGAGCCCGCGCCCGGCCACGTAGTCGACGACGGCCACGGCACCGAGCTGCGCGCCGTGGGCGGCGGCGTAGGCCGTCGATCCGCGCAGGCCGTCCTGCTCGAACCGCGCCTCGGAGCCGCCCGGCGGGAGCTCCTCGCCGTCCAGCAGGACGAAGCGGACCTCGCGCCGCGACGGCGGCGGATCGCCGTTCCGGGCCGCCCGGACGCGCTCCCGCCGGTCGGCGGCCAGCAGCGAGCGCGCCGCGCCCACGACGACCGCGGTGCCGGCGGCCGAGTCGTTGGCACCGACGAACCCCCGCGGCGCCAGCTGCGTGTCGTAGTGCGCCGCGAGGACGATCGCGGGCCGTCCGCGCCCCGTCCCGCGAGCGGGGATCCGGCCGACGACGTTGACGAGCCCCGGATGGCCCGCCACGGCCTCCGTGCGCCCGAGCGGCAGGCGCCGGACGAGCCGCGCGCGGACGCGGGCGAGCCGGTCCGAGCCGCTCGGCCGCTGCCCCACGGCGAGCTGGTCGCGGACGAGCCGCAACGCGGCGGCGGCGTCGAAGCGCCGGGGGCGCGCCTCCGGCACCGCCGGATCGGGCCGACGCGCCGCGGCGAGCTCGCGATCGAGCACGCTCGCGGAGGGTGGCGCGGGCAGCCCGTCGCCGCTCCCGCCGCCGGCCATCGCGAACGCGGCGACGGCCCCGAGCAGCGCCACGAGGCCCACGACCGCCGCCGCGAGCGGCAGGCGCGACGGGACGCGACGCGACGGGGCCGGCATGCCGACCACGGTAGACCGTGCGTCGCGACGGCGCGACGGCCCCGACCCGCACGGGACGGTCCGACGACGCTCGCGGGACGGCGCGGGCCGGGGTACGCTTGCGGCGCCCCGGCGGGACGCCCCCGCCGGCGGCGACCGGTGACGCGACGACGGGAGGAGCACGGCATGGCGAGGACCTCGGACCGCCTCACGGCGGTCGACGCCGGCTTCCTGCACCAGGAGGGCCCGGCGGCGCACATGCACATCGGCGGCGTCACGGTCTTCGAGGGCCCCGCTCCGCCGCAGGAGGAGGTCCTCGATCAGATCCGCTCGCGGCTGCACCTGCTGCCGCGCTACCGCCAACGGCTCGCCCGCCCGCCGCTGCAGAGCGGCAACCCCGTCTGGATCGACGACCCGGCGTTCAACCTCGAGTACCACGTCCGGCGCACCGCGCTGCCCACCCCCGGCAGCCGCAGCCAGCTGCGCGAGGCCACCGCGCTCATCTTCAGCCAGCGGCTCGACCGCTCCAAGCCGCTCTGGGAGCTCTGGGTCGTCGAGGGGATCCGCAACGACCGCTGGGCGATGATCTCCAAGACCCACCACGCCCTGATCGACGGGATCAGCGGCATCGACATCGCCACGGCGCTCCTGGACCTCGGCCCCGAGCCGATGGAGGTCCCCCACCCCGACCAGGCGTGGCAGGCCCGACCCGTGCCGACCCCCGCGGAGCTCCTCGTCGACGGCATGGTCGGGGCGGCCCGCGCGAGCGTCAAGGGCCTGACGCGCGCGGTGGAGGCGGTCGGCCGCCCCCGCGCTGCCGTCGACCGCGTGCGCGAGATCGGCGAGGGCGTCGGCGAGATGGCGTGGGCGCTCATGAACCCGGCGCCCGACACGCCGCTGAACGTCCCGATCGGCCCGCACCGTCGCTACCGGGCGGTCGAGTCGGACCTCGCGACCTTCCGGCGGATCAAGGGCGCCTTCGGCGGCACGGTGAACGACGTCGTCCTCGCGGTGGTCACGAGCGCCCTGCGCGACTGGCTGCACGAGCGGGGCGTCCGCACCGAGGGGCTCGAGCTGCGCGCGCTCGTGCCGGTCTCCGTCCGCACCGAGGACGAGCGCGGGCAGCTCGGCAACCGGCTGACCGCGATGCGGGGGCCGCTGCCGGTGTACGTCGACGAGCCGCGGCAGCGGCTCGAGGTGATCCGGCAGGCGATGGAGGGCCTGAAGGAGAGCAAGCAGGCCCTCGGCGCGGAGACGATCTCCAACGTCCAGAACTTCGCGCCGCCGACGGTCCTGGCGCAGGCGTCCCGGCTGACCTTCTCCACGCGGCTCTTCAACGTCCTCGTGACGAACATCCCCGGGCCCCAGTTCCCGCTGTACTTCCACGGACGGCGGATGGAGCGGGCGTTCCCCGTGGCGTTCCTGCCGAAGGACCACGCGCTGGCGATCGCGATCCTCTCCTACGACGGCGCGATCAACTTCGGGCTCGTCGGCGACCACGACGCGCTCCCCGACCTCGAGCTGCTCGCGGATCGCCTCCGGGCCGCCATCGACGAGCTCGCCGCGCTCGCCGACGAGGCCGAGGCGGCTCCCGGCCGTCGCGCGTCGCGCTCGCCGTCCTGAGGGCGGGCCGCTGCCCCGCTCAGCGGCGGCGCAGGGTGAGCGTCGCGCGCGTCGGACGGGCGGCGCGGTTGCCGGCCTCGTCGATCGCGCGCAGCGCGTAGCGGCTGCGGCCGCGGGGGAGCGTCACCGTCAGCCGGCCGCGCTTGGCGACGCCGATCCGCTTGAACCGCTTGCCGACCTGGCGGTAGACCTCGACCCGATCCACGCCGGAGGCGACGAGCGGCTTCGTCGCCTTGTCGGTCGCGGACCACTGCAGCCGCAGGCGCCGCTCGGTCGTCGTGCGGGAGCGGGTGCGGAACGTCGCGCGCGGCGCGCGCAGGTCGATCCGCCGAGCCGTGTCGACCGCCTTGCCGGCGTTCACGATGCCCCAGCCGAGCTCCTCGCTGTAGCCGCCCGCCCGGGTGGCCGTCTGCTTCACCACGCGGGCGATCGCGGCGGCGTCGAGGTCGGGGTTCGCGGCGCGGACGAGGCCGGCCACGCCGGCGACGATCGGCGTGGCCATCGACGTGCCCTGCAGGTGCGCGTAGCGCGTGTCGCCGCCGAACGCCACGCGACAGCCGCAGGCGCGGTTCACCGTGCCGTCGGGGTTCACGCTGGTCTGCTCGAAGGCGGTCTTCGTCGCGGGGAACGCGCCGAGCAGCCCGCCGGGGGCACCGTCGGCGACGTACGTGCCGTAGGCCGCGACGCTGATCTGGCTGCCGCGGCCGGCGAACGCCGCGCGCGTGCCGTCGGCCTGCGCCGCCGTGACGGTCAGCCCGGTCCCCGCGTTCAGATCCGCCCCCGTACCGGTGGGCTGCAGGACGTTCGCCGGGTAGCCCTGCTCGACGACGGGGCGGTCGGCGGCCGCGGCGACCGCGACGATGCCGTCCTGCGCCGCGCGCTGCAGCGCCTCGCGGATCGCGATCGGGGCGGTCGCCTCGTCGTCGACCCCGAAGCTCATGACGATCGCGTCGGCGCCGAGCTCCCGGGCCCGGTCGATCGCCTGGGCGACGCTCGAGTCGTAGAGGTCGCTCTTCACGGTGATGAGCCGGCAGCGCCCGCCCGAGCCGACGGTGCCGGCCGCGTCGTTGAACGCCGAGCAGGCGAGCGAGGCGACGTGGGTGCCGTGCCCGACCTCGTCGGAGCCGATCGTGCCGGTGATCGTGCCGGTCGAGGCCTGCGCGGCGACGATCGGCTGCAGCTGCGGGTGGCTCGTGTCGACGCCCTGGTCGATCACCGCGATCTTGATGCCGTCCCCGTTGACGACGTCCCAGGCGGCGGGGAGGTTCAGCTTCTGCACCCACCAGCCGGCGGTGACGCCCGCCGGCGCGCCCGGGTCCTGCTGCGTGAGGACCGGGTCGTTCGGCAGGGCCCGCAGGCCGGCCCGGTGCTCGGGGACGACCTGAACCACGCGCGGATCGCTGCGCAGGGCCGCCGTCAGGGCCCGGCGATCGCCGGACGCGGCGGGAATCGCGATCGTCGCGGTGTCTCCGCCCTGGTCGGTGCCGACCGTGACGGGCGCGCTCCGCGGGGCGGCGCCCGAGGCCGCGTGGGGCGCGGCGAGCCGCAGTCCCGCCCGGCTGCCGGCGCGCCGCGCCACGTCGCCGAGGCGCCGCTGCAGCGTGCGAGCCGACGCGCCGTCGGCCCCGCGCACGGTCACGAGCAGCCGGCCGGTCGGCGCGCTGACGGCGGGGTCGTGGAGCGCCGCGGGCGTGGCGGCGCCGGCAGCCGAGGGCCAGGCGGCGATCCCCGCGACGGCGAGCGGCAGGAGAGCGGTGCGGCGAATCATCGTCGTCTTCCGGAACCCGCGCCGGGCACCGAAGGTGCGCCCGGGCGACGGCTCGAGGTGGTCGGCGACGTGCGCCGCGGACCGCGGGGCGGGCAGGGCAGGCGGGGGAAGCGGGCGGGCGCTAGAACCCGAGGGCGAACTTCGCGTCCTCGCTCATCTTGTCCGGCGACCACGGCGGGACGAAGGTGACCTCGGAGCTCACCCCGGTGATGCCCTCGAGCTCGCCCACGAACTCCTCGATCTGGGCCTCGACCTGGGGCCCGATCGGGCACCCGGGCGTCGTGAGGGTGTAGGTCACGTGGGCGTGCCCCTCCTCGATCGAGATGCCGTAGATCAGCCCGAGCTCGACGAAGTCGAGCCCCAGCTCCGGGTCGATCACGTTGGCGAGCGCGGACTCCACGTCCTCGACGGTGGCCATGGGTCGAGTGTCGCACACGCGCCCGTGCGCGCCCCTCCCGCCACCGCCACGGACGCGTCGCGGCCCCGATCCGCGAGAATCGCCGGCATGGCCCTGGACCCGGAGCTCGAGCGCCCGCGCACCGCCGACGACCCGACCTTCAGCGACGCGGTGACCTGCGCGTTCGCCGATCCCGCCGCGGGCATCCACGGGACCGTCCGGATCGGCGTCGCCGGCGGTGCGGCGTCGGGGCTCGTGCTGCTCTTCGCCGGCGGCGCCCCGGCACTGACGATCGCCGAGGGCGGGATCCCCGTCGGCCCCGACCCGGAGTCCTACGAGGACCTCTCGACGGCCGGCATCGACCACGCGGTGGTCGAGCCGCACCGCCGCTGGACGGTCTCCGCGGCCGGCGACGAGGGCACGATCGACCTCGAGCTCGAGGCGGTCGGCCCGCCGCTGCGCCTCGAGGCCGGGCATCCCGCCGCCCGCCTCGGCGGCATGGAGGGCTACGAGCAGCCGTGCCGCGTGCGGGGGACGATCCGCCTCGGCGACCGACGGATCGCGATCGACGGGGTCGGCCAGCGCGGCCACCAGTGGGGCGCGCCGGACTGGACGGAGATCGAGCTGGCCCGGACGATCACCGGCTGGTTCGACGGTGCGGCGAGCTTCGCCCTCAGCGCGCTGCGCCCGGCCGGAGCGGCGTCTCACGCCGACGAGGTCGCCTGGGCGGCCGTCGCGCGGCCGGAGCGGCCGGCCGAGCGGGAGGAGGACGCCGGCCCGCTCGCCGAGGGCGCCGCGCCGCCGCTGCGCGCCGTGGTGGCACCGGAGCCCCGGATCTCGACCACGACCGACGCCGAGGGCCGCCACACGCTCGCGACCGTCGAGCTGTGGGAGAGCGACGAGGGTCCCGTGTGGACCGCCACCGGCGAGGCCGTGGCCGGCACGACGATGGAGCTCGGCCGCCTGCGGCTGGACACCGCGTTCTTCCGCTGGCGCCTCGCGGGGCGCGAGGGCGTCGGTCGATACGACGTCCTGCGCAAGGTCGGCTGAGCGACGGTCGGGCGCGCGCTCGCGGCGCCGACGCGTCCCCCGCCGCGCCGCGACGCCGCTCTCGGAGCCGCAGCGCGTGCCCAGCGCCGGGGCACGTCCCGGCACGGGGATCGGCCTCGGAGCCCGGGCTAGTTCTCGGAGCCGAGGCGGTCCCAGCAGTACAGCTCGATCGCCTCCTGGGCGATCTCCGTCGCCCGCTCGTCCGAGAGGTACGGCAGGACGAGACGCAGGGCCTGCTCCTCGGCGACGCCCGCCTCGAACGCGTCCTCGCCCCGGAAGCCCGCGGCGATCTTCAGCGCCTCGCGGCGGTTCTCGCCGAGGCTCGGGAACACGCGGACGAGGAAGTCGCGGTTCGCCAGCGGCTGGCCGACCTCCAGCGATGCGTGCCAGGCGGCGAGCATCGAGAGGTCGTGGTCGTCGAGGTCCGCGAGCGTGCGGGCGTACTGGCCCACGAGCTCCGGCTCCGGGATCTCGTCGACCCAGGCGCGGACGACCTCGCCGACGAGCTGCCGGCGGGCCTCGCGGCCGATCGACTCGGCGATGACGCGGATGGCGTCGTGGGGCGAGATGAAGACGAGGTCCATGGCGCGGTCCGGCGATCCGGACGTCCGTGACGGTACGGGTCGTCCCGGACGGACGGGGCGCGTGCGGCGCCCGCGACTGGCGCCCCCGGCACCGGTCCGTGACACTCGGGGGGAGAACCGGCGCAGGCCCGGGGGTCCTCCTCCTGATCCGTCGTGCTGCGCCACCCGTCGATGCCGTCCCCCGCCAGCGAGGAGCCGAGGCCCCCGGACCCGGAGTCACCGGGCTCTGAGGCGCCCCTGCCCGAGTCCGGCCGCCGCCGGCGCCCGCCCCGCCGCGGCAGCGCGCACGGGTCGTCCTTCGACCCCGGGACCGCGCTGGACCGGCACCTGCCGATGATGCTGCGGGAGGCGCGCCGCTGGTCGATCTGCGAGGACGACGCCCACGACGCCGTCCAGGCCGCCGCGGAGCGGTTCCTCCACCGCCACGAGCGCGTCGACGCCGCGACCGTCGGCGGCTGGCTGCGGACGGTCGCCCGCAACGAGGCGCTGCGCGTGCGCGACCGTCGCGTGCGGTACGTCGTCGAGCTCGACCTCGACGGTCCGGGCGTCGCGAGCGAGGGCGACGGACCCGCCGACCGCGTCGCACGCGACGAGGAGCTCGCGATCGCCCGCGAGGCGCTGCTCGGCCTGAAGCCCGCCGAGCGCCAGGCACTGTGGCTCCAGGCCCAGGGCCTGAGCTACGAGGAGATCGCCGAGCAGCTCGGATGGACGCGGACGAAGGTCAACCGCAACGTCGCAGAGGGCCGGGCGCGGTTGCGCAAGAGCTTCCGCGGCCTCGTCGGCGGCGAGGCCTGCGCGGCGGCGGGCCCGCGGATCGAGCGCCTCGCCGCCGGCGAGGCCAGCGGGGAGGACCTGCGCCTGCTGCGGCCACACGTGCGGCGCTGCCCGAGCT
>JALRCL010000824.1 GCA_023268575.1 Patulibacter sp. | reverse complement strand
AATTTAGCCAACAATTGGGTGCTCCTCCGGATAGCGGTAAGGCATGCGGTGCTCGCCCAGCGCGAGCGAGGCGGCCAGGGTGATGGTGCCGACCCGGCCGACGTACATGAGCAGCGTCAGCATCAGCTGGCTGGTCTCCGGCAGATCGGCGGTGATACCGGTGGACAGGCCGACGGTGCCGAATGCGGAAATGACTTCGAAGATCACCTGATCGGTGGGAATGTCGGTGTCACGCAGGATGACCAGCGTACCGAGCACGACTTCCGCCGGCCCGACGACTTCGACCCGCGGCCCTACGGCGACCGCGCCGACTGGCAGATGGCCGAGCCGGTCGCCACCGCGCGGATCCGGATCGCCGAGCGGATCGCCTGGCAGGTCCAGCGCAACCACGCGCGCCAGGGGCGCTTCGCGCCCGCGGGCGACGGCCCCGAGGAGCGCAGCGACGACGGGCTGCTGCGCGGCGACGTCGTCTTCGAGACGCCCTACGGCGTGCCGCGCGCGCTGCTCGGCTGGGTCATGCGGATCGGCGAGCACGCCGAGATCCTCGATCCGGGTCCGCTGCGCGACGAGTACGCCACGCGGGTGGCGCTCGTGCGCGACCGGCACGAGGGCACCTTCGCGATCGCCGCCGGCCGGCCGTACATCGAGGAGGAGGAGCCGGGCGCGACGGCCCCGCCGACCCGCGACGGGATCATCCGGCCGGAGCGCTTCGCCCGCCTCGTGACGCTCGCGTCGATCCTCATCCACGCCGGCCGCGGCGGCGAGGCGCTCGACCTGCCGGAGGTCCTGGACCGGCTGAACGTCAACGAGAGCGAGCTGCGGGACGACATCAACGTCCTGAACATCGTGAACTTCGGCGGGGGCTCCTACGTCCTCTACGCCGAGGTGACCGACGACGGGCGGATCGAGGTCGACAACGAGCCCTACAGCGACCACTTCGCGCGTCCGGCGCGGCTGCTGCCCGTCGAGGCCAAGGCGCTCGTGGCGGCGATCGACCTCATCGGCGACCACCTGCCCGCGGGCTCGCTCGGCACCGCGCGGGCGAAGGTCGTCGACGCGCTCGGCGAGGATCCGCTCGAGCACGGGCTGCAGGTCGCCCACGGCGGCGGCGACGATCGCGACCTCGCCCGGCTCGTCTCCGAGGCGATCGCCGACCGGCGCGTGCTCGAGCTCGACTACTACAAGCCCAACGAGGACCAGTTCAGCGAGCGGGTCCTCGAGCCCTACGCGCTCATCAACGGGCGCGAGGGCTGGTACGTCGCCGGCTACGACCGCGGCCGCGAGGACGTGCGCCACTTCCGCCTGGATCGGATCCGCTCGGCGCGCGCGACCGACGAGCAGTTCGAGCGGCGTCCCGAGGTCGATCCCGCGGCGGAGGTCGCCGGGTGGCCGCGGACCGGCGAGGTGCCGGCCAGCCGCACGGCGCGCGTCTGGGTGAGCCCGGAGCGCGCGCGCTGGGAGCGCGAGCGGCGCCAGGTCGTCGAGGAGCTCGACGACGGCGCGCTCGTGATCGAGATCCCGTTCGCCGGCGTGGACTGGCTCGTCCGCGAGGTGCTGACCGAGATCGGCGACCTCGTGATCCTCGAGCCGCAGGACGCGCGCGACGCCGTCCGCGGCGTCGCGGATCGCCTGGCGCGCAGCTGACGTCGCGTGGTGGTGCGCCCGGCGGGGCGATGGTCGCCGGACCGCGGAGCGGGCGGACCCGGAGGTCCGCCCGTGCGGTGCGTCTCGCGGCGGTCCCGGTCGCCGAGGGGAGACCTGGAAGAGGACCGGGAAGGGCCGCGTCGTCGGTGCCTGCGGCTCGTTCGGGGCCGCGTGTGGGGTACGCGCACAGCCTGTCGCGGGGCCGGGCCCCGGTCCGCGGTCCCGGTCACCGGTCGGACGCGTCATCGGTCACGCTCCGCGACCCTCCGGCCCGCGCTCGCCGCCGCGTTGGGCCGGCGCGGCGGCCGCTCGATCGGCCGCGCCGCGCGCCGGGTAGCGTGGGCGACCATGAGCCGCCGCGACCAGATCACGATGAGCGACGACGAGGTCCTC